>SKOX01000400.1 GCA_007119835.1 Paracoccaceae bacterium | reverse complement strand
GCTGCACCGGGCGCTGCCAGCCGGGCGGCGCGGCGAGTGGCACGAGACGGCGGACGCGCTGGCGGCGCGGGCGCGCCGGCTGGTCGGGCCGGGGGACGTCGTGATGGTCAAGGGCTCGAACGGCTCGCGCATCGCGCGGGTCGTCGAGGCGCTGAAGGAACTGGGAGAGGCGCCCGTCGCCGCCCACGCCGGGAATTCATAGGGCATGTTCTACTATCTCGCCGAGCTGTCGCAGAACGTCAGCGTCTTCAATCTTTTCCGCTACATCACCTTCCGGGCGGGCGGCGCCTTCTTCACGGCGCTGCTCTTCGGCTTCCTGTTCGGGCCGCCGCTGATCGCGCTCCTGCGCCTGCGCCAGGGCCGCGGCCAGCCGATCCGCGAGGACGGGCCCCAGAGCCACATCGTCGCCAAGGCCGGCACGCCGACCATGGGCGGGCTGCTGATCATCAGCGCGATCGTGATCTCGACGCTGCTCTGGGCGCGCTGGGACAACGGCTATGTCTGGATGGTGCTGTTCGTCACGCTTGCCTTCGGGCTGATCGGCTTCGCGGACGACTACGCCAAGGTGAAGAAGCAAAACCATAACGGCGTCTCGGGGCGCATCCGCCTCGCGATCGGCTTCGGCGTGGCGCTGGTGGCCGGGGCCTGGGCGATGCACCTGCACCCCGAGGGGCTGACGGGCCAGCTCGCCTTCCCGCTGTTCAAGGACCTGCTGCTCAATCTCGGCTGGCTGTTCGTGCCCTTCGCGATGATCGTCATCGTCGGTTCGGCCAACGCGGTGAACCTGACCGACGGGCTCGACGGGCTCGCGATCATGCCGGTGATGATCGCGGCGGCCACGCTCGGCGTGATCGCCTACGCGGTGGGGCGCGTGGACTTCACCACCTATCTCGACGTGCATTACGTGCCCGGGACGGGCGAGATCGCGATCTTCGTCGCGGCGCTGCTCGGCGGGGGCCTGGGGTTCCTGTGGTACAATGCGCCCCCTGCGGCGGTGTTCATGGGCGATACGGGCTCGCTGGCGCTCGGCGGCGCGCTCGGGGCGATCGCGGTCGCGACCAAGCACGAGATCGTGCTGGCGATCGTCGGCGGCGTCTTCGTGGTCGAGGCGCTCTCGGTCATCATCCAGGTGCTCTACTTCAAGCGCACCCAGAAGCGGGTCTTCCTGATGGCGCCGATCCACCACCATTTCGAGAAGAAGGGCTGGGCCGAGCCGCAGATCGTCATCCGGTTCTGGATCATCTCGCTCGTGCTCGCGCTGATCGGGCTCGCGACGCTGAAGGTGCGGTAGAGGACCGCCTTCCCGGATATGCGATGCGTATGGATTGCGTATGGGAACCGTATGGACATCCGCGGTCGGCGGGCGTGTCGCATGGGCATCCGCCAGGAGCCCGCTTCGACCCGGGGAGCGCCGGTAGGCCGCGCGCATGGATGAACCTTCCGAAGACGCGTACGTCGCCGGCAATCCGCGCTGGTCGGGGCACGATCGGATGGTCGTCGTCTCCGGCTGTTCGGGCGGGGGCAAGTCGGCGCTGGTCGCGGCGCTGGCGGCGCGGGGGCACGGCGCCTTCCCCGAGCCGGGACGGCAGGTGGTCAGGGAGGAGCTGTTCGTGGGCGGGCCGGCGCTGCCGTGGCGGGACGCGGGCCGCTTCGCCGAGCGCTGCATCGCGGGGGCGGCCTGGTTCTTCAACGCAGCCGACCCGGCGGCGGGGCCGGTGTTCTTCGACCGCGGCATCGTCGATGCCGTGACCGCGCTCGAGCGGATCGGGGAGGTCCCGGACTGGTGTGCCGAGGCCGCGCGGCGCTACCGCTACGGGCGGCGCGTCTTCATGGTGCCGCCGTGGCCGGCGCTCTTCGCGGTCGATGCGGAGCGGCGCCACGACCTGGATGCGGCCGAAGCCGAGTACCAGGCGCTGCTGGCAAGCTACGCCGCGAAGGGCTACGAGTGCGTCGTGATCCCGCGGGCGAGCCTCGCCGAGCGGGTGGCGTTCGTGGAGGCCGAACTTGACGGCGTGTGAGCGATGATCCCGGTCAGGGGCTACGAAGGGCACAGGGTCGCGGTGCTGGGGCTCGGGCGGTCGGGGATGCCGGCGGTGCGGGCGCTGGTCGCCGGCGGGGCGGAGGTCGTGGCCTGGGACGACGGCGAGGCGGCGCGGGCCGCCGCCGAGGCCGAGGGCGTCGCGGTCGCCGATCTCGCGAAGCCCGGCGTGCTCGAGGGGGTGAAGGTGTTGGTCGTGTCGCCCGGCATCCCGCATCTCTACCCCGAGCCGCACCCGGCGGTGGCGGCGGCCTGGGAAGCCGGGGTGGCGGTCGACAACGACGTCGGCCTGTTCTTCCGGTCCTACGCGACCGAGGCCTGGGCTGCGTTCGACCGGGCGCCGCAGGTCGTGGCGATCACCGGCTCGAACGGCAAGTCGACGACGACCGCGCTGCTCGCCCACATCCTGGCCGAGGCGGGCCGCCCGGTGCAGATGGGCGGCAACATCGGGCGCGGCGTGCTCGACCTCGACCCGGCGGAGGAGGGGCAGATCACCGTCCTCGAGCTGTCGTCCTACCAGATCGAGCTCGCCCGCTCGCTTCAGCCCGACATCGCGGTGTTCCTCAACCTCTCGCCCGACCACCTCGACCGGCATGGCGGCATGGGCGGCTACTTCGCGGCGAAGCGGCGGCTCTTCACCCAGGGCGGACCGAGCCGGTCGATCATCGGCGTCGACGAGAAGGAGGGGCGGTTCCTCGCCAACGTGATGCGCGAGCACGCCGGGACCGGCGAGCCGGTCATCACCATCGCGACGCGCAAGCTCGCGGACG
>SKOX01000189.1 GCA_007119835.1 Paracoccaceae bacterium | reverse complement strand
TCGCCGGCACCGTCGCGCATGTCGTCGAGGTCGACCTCGCGCGCTATGTCGGCGGGGCGGCCCGCTGGCTGATGCCGGTGCTGCGGCCGAAGCGCGAGACGACGCACGGCGCGCAGATCCACGACTGGGGCCGGTCGGTCGCGCGCGAGGAGGCGGGGCGGCTGAGCTTCGCCGAGGGCTCGCCCGAGCGGTTCGTCGCCTGCTTCCACACCGGCGGGACCACCGGCCTGCCCAAGATCGCGCAGCACCGGGCCGAGGGCATCCTCTACAACGGCTTCCTCGGCCGGCTCTACATGTTCACGGAAGCCGACGTGCTGATCTGCCCGCTGCCGATGTTCCACGTCTTCGCGGCCTATCCGGTGTTCATGTCCTGCCTCGCCACGGGGGCGCATTTCGTGATGGTCACGCCGCAGGGCTACCGCGGCGCGGGGGTGTTCAAGAACTTCTGGAAGCTCGTCGAGCGCTGGCGGGTGACCTTCATGATCATGGTGCCGACGGCGGCGTCGATGCTGATGCAGCGCACCGTCGATGCCGACGTCTCGACGCTGCGCCTCGCGGTCTCGGGCTCGGCGCCGATGCCGGCGGGGCTGTTCCAGCGCTTCGAGGAGGCGACCGGCGTCAAGGTGCTCGAGGGCTACGGGCTGACCGAGGCGACCTGCCTCGTGTCGATCAACCCGCCCCTCGGCGAGCGCAAGATCGGCTCGGTCGGCTTTCCCTTCCCCTATACCGACGTGAAGATCGCCGAATGCGACAACGAGGGCCGCACCTTGCGCGAATGCGGCACCGACGAGATCGGCGAGATCTGCGTGCGCAACCCCGGCACGACGCCGGGCGAGACCTATACCGAGCCGCACCGCAACCGCGGGCTCTACACCGAGGACGGCTTCCTGCGCACCGGCGATCTCGGGCGCATCGACCCGGACGGCTATGTCTGGATCACCGGGCGGGCGAAGGACGTCATCATCCGGGGCGGGCACAACATCGACCCCGGGATGATCGAGGCGGCGCTGATGCAGCATCCCGACGTCGCCTTCGTCGGCGCGATCGGCGAGCCGAACGCCCATGCCGGCGAGGTGCCGGCGGTCTATGTCGAGCTCTGCACCGGCTGCGAGACCGAGGCGGAGGCGCTTCTCGAGTTCGCGCGGGCCAACATGCCGGAGGCGGCGGCGGTGCCGAAGCATGTCGAGATCCTGCCCGAGTTGCCCAAGACGGCGGTCGGCAAGATCTTCAAACCCGACCTGCGCCGGCTGGCGATCATCCGGGTCTACGGCGACGCGCTGGAGAAGGCCGGGCTCGACGTCCGGGTCGTCGAGGTCGTGGAGGACAAGCGGCGCGGCCTCGTCGCGAGGCTCGAGGCGGGCGACGGGCCGCAGGACGAGGATGCCGTGGCGTCGGCTCTCGGCGCCTTCGTGACGCCCTGGGAGTGGCGCAGGCGGCCTGGCTGAACGGGGTGGCGGCGGCGGGCCCGCTAGTGGCCGTCGTGGCCCGCCTTGTTCTCCGCAATCCGCGACAGCGCCTCGTGGCCCTCCTTGGCGAGCGCGACGAGGGCGTCGTCGAGCATCTCGGCCAGGCCCGGCATCGCGTTGGTGCCGGCATAGGTCCTCAGCGCCGCGAGGATCTCGAACATCTGGTCGTGGCTCTCGGGGGTATACATCTAAAGGCTTCGCGACTTCTTGTGTTTGTGATCGCTTCGCGCGTATCGCGAAGCCTTTCGCTGCGTCGACCTGTCCCCTCTCTACTGCAAATCTTGCATGGGTGTTAGTGCAAATTGCTGCGAAGGCCGGCAAAGCGCGCGAAACCGGAACGACGGTTAAGCGATGGCGGCCGTGGTCGTCACATCTCGGTCGGGTTGTGCAGCAGGCTGACCGGGAAGCGGTAGACGTCGTCGATGAGCCTGGCGAGCACGTCGGCACCATGCGCGAGGATGGCGCGGCCCTTCTCGCCGCTCGCCGCCGTCGCGTCGCCGACCGCACCGGCGGGATTGAGATCCTGGGCCTGCCAGCCGAGGGAGACGCCCGGCGCCACGCCGAGCTGGTTGAAGTTGCGGTCGAGGCGCTCGGTGAGCGAGTCGAAGGCGCGCGCCCGCTCCATCCGCACGAGCTCCGGCCTGAGCGCGAGCATGAGCGAGGTCTCGAGCGCGCCGCCGTGCAGCCCGTGCCGCTGCTCGTGCTCGGACAGGACGCCGTCCGGAACGCCGAAGCCGTACCAGTTCGCCGAGACCGCGACGATGTCGTGGGCGATGCGCAGCTCGCGCACGGCGAGATCCAGAACGGCGCCGTTGCCGCCGTTCGAGTTGAGCACGATCAGCTTGCGCACGCCCGCCATGGCGACGGAGCCGCCGATCTCGACCAGGAGCTGCAGCAGCGTGCCGGAGGACAGCGCCAGCGTGCCGGGAAACCGGATGTGCGCGTCCGACTTGCCGATGGCCTGGACCGGCAGGAAGAGGGCGGGCAGGCTGTCGGGCAGCCGCTCGATCGTCGCGGCGATCAGACCCTCGAGGATGGTGCGGTCGGTCGAGAGCGGCAGGTGCGGCCCGTGCTGCTCGGTGGAGGCCACCGGCAGCACGGCGACGAGATGCTGGCGCGGCAGGCGCGCGAGGTCGTGGGTCCCGTAGTCGTCCCAGTAGCGATTCATCGCAAGAGAGCCCCGGCGTCGGCGCGCACGCGCGGCAGGGTGCGAAAGGGCGTTGGCATGGGCGGCCTCGGATCCTGCTGGGGGGCGGGCGGCTGTGCGCCGCGCGGGGACTGAACCACAGCGCCCGATCCCGTTCAACGTTTCGTGGGCACGAATGGCGCGCCGCGGGCTGGT
>SKOX01000421.1 GCA_007119835.1 Paracoccaceae bacterium | reverse complement strand
TGGACGATGCTGGTAGCTTCCTTCATGGCGTATCGCTCCTTCTGGAGGTTCTGGCAGGCTTGATCACCCGCCACGATACGCCGCCCTCTCAGTCCCCATCACCCAGTTTCGGCCATAGCTCCGAATGACCGTTGACCGAGTTCTGCAACGCAGCACACAGGCGTCGCCGAACCGCGGCTTCGGGCCCGGCCGCCGTCACGAACTCGAGGTTTCGCCGTCCGAGGCTGCGGACGCTGTTGAGCTGAGGGCGCCAGGGCGGCGGGCCTAGTGGATGGAATCCAACACTTGGTGCCCTCGCCTGACGGCAGCGATGATCCCGTCCGGATCGGCGGTCCAGGTGAAGGGGCTCGGTTCAACGTTGTGCTCATGGACGAAGCGGTTGATGGCGGCCTGGAGCTCGACGATGGACCGGAAGACGCCGCGCCTGAGCCGCCGCTTGGAGAGCTTTGCGAAGAAGCCTTCGACAGCGTTGAGCCAGGAGCAGGATGTCGGCACGAAGTGGAAGGTCCAGCGGGGATGGCGGTCGAGCCACGCGTGCACCTTCGGGTGCTTGTGCGCGGCGTAGTTGTCGAGGATGGCATGGACCTGCTTTCCGGCCGGCACCGTGCGCTCGATCGCGTTGAGAAAGCGGATGAACTCCTGGTGGCGGTGGCGGGCCATGTTGCGGCCGATGACGGTGCCGTCGAGCACGTTCAGCGCAGCGAAGAGCGTGGTGGTGCCGTGCCGCTTGTAGTCGTGGGTCATCGTGCCGGCGCGGCCCTTCTTCATCGGCAGGCCCGGCTGGGTCCGGTCGAGGGCCTGGATCTGGCTCTTCTCGTCGACCGAGAGCACGATGGCGTGCGCCGGCGGGTCGAGATAGAGCCCGACCACGTCGCGCAGCTTCTCGACGAACCGCGGATCGTTGGAGAGCTTGAACTGCCGGACCCGGTGCGGCTGCAGGCCGTGCGCGCGCCAGATGCGCTGGACCGAGCTTACGCTGATGCCGGCCGCCTTCGCCATCATGGCGGCGGTCCAGTGGGTCGTCTCCGCCGGCGGTTCGGTCAGCGTCAGCGCCACCACGCGCTCCGCCACCTCGGGCCCCAGCGGCGGGATGCGCGACGGCCGGGTCTTGTCGCGCAGCAGGCCGTCCACCCCCTCGGTCATGAACCGCGCCTGCCAGCGCCAGACACAGGGCTTGGACTTGCCCGTCCGGCGCATGATCTCGGCCGTCCCGAAGCCGTCGGCGGTCGCCAGAATGATCCCGGCCCGCCACACGTGCTTCTGCGGACTATTCCGATCCGCGATGACCGCTTCCAACCGGGCACGGTCCGCGGGGCTTACCTCGATGGTGATACCCTTGCGCATCCGCCGAGACTCGCACAGCGCGACCCCCTTGGGAATCCTTCGTCAGGTTCTATCCACTAGAAGGCTGACATGCCGTGCCACGATCGCCAGGGGGCGGCCCGAAGCGGCCACGCCTCTCAGTCCGGACCCGGCGGCACGGTGCGGAATGCGGGCCACGGGTTCGGCGCCTCGGAAGGCGACAGCTTGTCCTTCGACAGCGGTGCGTCGACCCGCCGGGCACCCGGCTGGAGCTGCGCCCGGACCCGATTCTCGGCGTAATTATCGGCATTTCGCGAACAAGTCAGGCGTCTATATGAAGCGGCAGATCAAGTTCGCGGAAGAGCCAGGATACGAACTGGCGCAGCGGGCGGCGGCTGCGCTGGGTCGGGGGATAGACGAGATAGTGGCCGATGTAAGCGAGGTTCTCGGTGCGTCCGGCAAGGGGGGCGATGAGGCGGCCCTGGCGGAGCTCGCGTTCAGCAAGCAGCGTCGATTCGAGTGCGATGCCGAGGCCGTCGGCGGCGGCGGCGATCGCGAGGAAGGAGCGGTCGAAGCGGGCCACCGGGGCGGGAACGGCGACGATGCCGTTCGCCTGCAGCCAGTCGGGCCAGCGGAGCTGCTTCTGGTCGCTCTGGATCAGGGGCAAGTCGAGGAGGTCGTGAGGCGTACTAATCCGCTCCGCGAGTGCGGGCTCGCAGAGGGGCGTCACGACCTCCTCAACAAGGGGATGGACAACAAGGCCCCCGGCGCCCGGCGGGCCGTAGACGATGTCGGCCTCGAATTCCTCGGACGGGAAGACGGCGCAACTCACATTCGCCGCGAGGCGCAGCTCCACGCCAGGATGCTCACTGACGAAGCTCTTGAGCCGGGGAGAGAGCCATTGCGCGGCGAAGCTCGGCGCGCAATGGATGCGCAGGAGGCTTGAGCCGCGGCTCGAGACGGCGGCGAGACCGCGGCGGATTTCTTCGAAGGCGACGCCGAGATGCCGCAGGAGAGCGGCGCCGTCGGGGGTGAGAACAACCCGCCGCCCCTCCCGCTCAAAGAGGCGGACGCCGAGATTGTCCTCGAGTTGGCGGATGGCGTGGCTGACGGCGCTCGGCGACAGGTGAAGCTCGATCGAAGCGGCACGGAAGCCACCGTTGCGGGCGGCGGCCTCAAAGACGCGCAGCGCCGAGAGCGAAACCGTCAGCTCCACCGCCGGCACTCCGCCGCGCCGGGTCGTGATGCCATGCCCGCCTCCAATCGTTAAGCCACGCTCACCTGTCCATGAGGATTGACCTTTTGTATGCCTGCGTCCAGCGGCTTAAGATCTACGTCAGATTCCGCAGGGGAAGGAAGCGCAGTATGGTGAAGGGCCTGCTCGATGGCAAAGTGGCTGTAATCTCCGGGGCGGCGTCGCCCCGGGGGCTCGGCTACGCGACTGCGGTGCTCTTTGCCGATCAGGGGGCACGGGTGGCGCTGCTCGATATCGATGCCAAGGGGGTCGGCGA
>SKOX01000298.1 GCA_007119835.1 Paracoccaceae bacterium | reverse complement strand
GCGCGGCAGGCCGGTCACCTGCAGCCCCTCGAACACCGAGTAGTCGAGAACCGACTTCTGGGTCGACGCCGACAGGGTCCGCGAGAGCTTGGGGTCCCAGACCACGATGTCGGCGTCGGCGCCCTCGACGAGCGCGCCCTTCTTCGGGTAGATGTTGAGGATCTTCGCGATGTTGGTCGAGGTCACCGCCACGAACTCGTTCGGCGTCAGCCGTCCGGTCTCGACGCCCCGCGTCCAGAGCAGCGGCATCCGCTCCTCGAGGCCGCCGGTCCCGTTCGGGATCGACGGAAAGCCCGAGAGCCCCATGCGCTTCTGGTCGGTGGTGAAGGCGGCATGGTCGGTGGCGACCACCTGCAGCGAGCCCGACATCAGTCCGGCCCAGAGGCTGTCCTGGTGGTCCTTCGATCGGAACGGCGGCGACATCACCCGCCGCGCTGCGTAGTCCCAGTCCTTGTTGAAATACTCGGTCTCGTCGAGGGTCAGGTGCTGGATCAGCGGCTCGCCGTAGACCCGCATCCCCTTCTGGCGCGCGCGCCTTATCGCCTCGTGCGCCTGCTCGCAGCTCACGTGCACGATGTAGAGCGGCACGCCGGCGGCGTCGGCGATCATGATCGCGCGGTTCGCCGCCTCGCCCTCGACCTCCGGCGGCCGCGAATAGGCGTGGCCCTCGGGGCCGGTCAGGCCCTCAGCCATGTACTTGTTCTGAAGCTCGGCGACGACGTCGCCGTTCTCGGCATGCACCAGCGGCAGCGCCCCGAGCTCGGCACACCGCCGGAACGACGCGAACATCTCGTCGTCGTCGATCATCAGCGCGCCCTTGTAGGCCATGAAGTGCTTGAAGGTGTTGACCCCGCGCTTCACCACCTCGGCCATCTCGCCCCAGATGCGCTTGTTCCAGCCGGTGATCGCCATGTGGTAGCCGATGTCGATGCAGATCTTGTCGCGCGACTTGCGGTCCCAGGCGTCGACCGCGGCGATCAGCCCGCCGTCCGCGCCGGGCAGCACGAAGTCGACCAGCATCGTCGTGCCGCCCGAGGCCGCGGCGAAGGTGCCGCTCTCGAAGGTCTCGGCCGCGGTGGTGCCCATGAACGGCATCTCGAGATGGGTGTGCGGATCGATCCCGCCCGGCATCACGTAGGCGCCCTCGGCGTCGACCACCTCGTCGCCCTTGAGGTCGGGCCCGATCGCCCTGATCGTCTCGCCATCGACCAGCACGTCGGCCTTCCAGCTCCGGTCGGCCGTCACCACCGTGCCGTTCTTGATGACCTTGCTCATTTCCGCTCCCCGTCGTTAGCGCCGACCCGCGGCGGTCCCGGCCGCCATGCCGCGCCGCCTTCTCTTTCCATTCCACGACATTTGCCGCTCGCGGCACCCTGTGGAAGACTACGTTCACCCACGATCCGCGCCGCTCACGATGTCGTGGAAAAGCCCGACGATCGGCCCGAGGCCGCACCCGCTGGCCCTTGGCATCGGGTTCGCGCAGGTGCCTTCGGATCGACGGCGAAGGGTGTCCGAACACCTTGCAGGTCGTTCGGTGCCAGCAAGGCTCGCTGCTTCATGTGAGGCCGTCCCTGAAGTGTCCGATGCGATCGTGTTCCGACCGTGCGGAAGGTCTTGTGCTTTATGACCGAACGGTCAAAGTCGACGCTATCACCGCCGCCCGGCAGGTCAAGCGTATTGACGGCCGGCGCGGCGCCACCGGGGACATGCCATGGCGCGCGCCGCATCCTCAGCCCGGCCGACCCGCAACCAGCGGGCGAAGACCGAGGCGATCCTGGAGGCCGCCCTCGACGTCTTCTCGACACAGGGCTTCCGAGGCGCCACCCTCGACGCCATAGCCGAAGCCGCGGGCCTCTCGAAGCCGAACCTGCTCTACTATTTTGCCTCCAAGGAGGAGGTCTACACCCGCCTCCTCGACCGGCTGCTCGAGGCCTGGCTCGAGCCGCTGCGCCGGCTCGACGCCGCGGGCGAGCCCCTCGCCGAGATCCGCGCCTACATCCGCCGCAAGCTCGAGATGGCGCGCGACTACCCGCGCGAGTCCCGGCTCTTCGCCAACGAGGTCCTCCAGGGCGCGCCCCGCATCCGCGAGACCCTCGCCGGCCCGCTCAGGGCGCTCGTCGACGAGAAGGCCGCGCTGATCCGCGACTGGTCCCGGGCCGGCCGCATCGCCCGCGTCGATCCGCACCACCTGATCTTCTCGATCTGGGCGGTGACGCAGCATTATGCCGATTTCGACGCCCAGGTCCGCGCCGTTCTCGGCCGCGACGACCCCGCGCGCTTCCAAGACGCCGAGCGCTTCCTCGTCCACCTCTACACCGGCGGCCTCGCGCCCACGCCTCTGGCCGGCGACTGACCCGCTGGTTGCGCGCCACCTACTCCGCGGCGCGGGCCATCGGGTTGTTGGGATGGGTCGTCCAGTTCGCGTATTCCGGCCGGACGACCTGCCCCGTCCGCTCGTCGAGCGCGCCTGCCTCAAGACGTTCCATGGTGATGCAGTTCTCCACCGGGCAGACGTTGACGCAGAGGTTGCAGGCGACGCATTCCGCATCGATCACCTCGAAGACCCGTCCCGGCTTCATCGCGATCGCCTGGTGGCTCGTGTCCTCGCAGACGGCATAGCAGCGGCCGCACTTGATGCAGACGTCCTGGTCGATCCGCGCCTTGGTCACGTAGTTGAGGTTCAGGTACTGCCAGTCCGTGACGTTCGGCACCGCGCGGCCCCGGATCGCGTCGAGGTTCGCGTGCCCCTTCGCGTCCATCCACTGCTCGAGGCCGGCGATCATCTCCTGCACGACCTTGAAGCCGTAGGTCATCGCCGCCGTGCAGACCTGCACCGAACCCGCGCCGAGCGCGATGAACTCCGCCGCGTCCCGCCAGGTCGTGACCCCGCCGATCCCGGAGATCGGCAACCCGCGGGTCTCCGGGTCTCGCGCGATCTCCGCGACCATGTTCAGCGCGATCGGCTTGACCGCCGGCCCGCAATAGCCGCCATGGCTGCCCTTGCCGTCGATCGACGGCTCCGGGCTGAAGCTGTCGAGGTCGACGCCCGTGATCGAGCTCACCGTGTTGATCAGGCTGACGGCATCCGCGCCGCCGCGATGCGCCGCGCGCGCGGGATAGCGAATGTCGGTGATGTTCGGCGTCAGCTTGACGATCACCGGCATCCTTGTGTGCGCCTTGCACCAGCGCGCCACCATCTCGATGTACTCGGGCACCTGGCCCACGGCCGAGCCCATGCCCCGCTCGCTCATCCCGTGCGGGCAGCCGAAGTTGAGCTCGACGCCGTCCGCGCCGGTTTCCTCGACCATGCCGAGGATCGCGCGCCACGCCTCCTCCTCGCACGGCACCATCAGCGAGACGACCATCGCCCGGTCGGGATAGTCCCGCTTAACCGCCTTGATCTCGCGCAGGTTCACGTCGAGCGGCCGGTCGGTGATCAGCTCGATGTTGTTGAGCCCCAGCAGCCGGCGATCGGCCCCCCAGACCGCGCCGTAGCGCGGGCCGTTCACGTTGACGATCGGCGGGTCCGTCCCGAGCGTCTTCCACACGACACCGCCCCACCCCGCCTCGAAGGCGCGGCGCACATTGTACTCCTTGTCCGTCGGCGGCGCGGAGGCGAGCCAGAACGGGTTCGGCGACTTGATGCCCACGAAATCGCACCTGAGATCGGCCATGCCTCTCCTCCCTGAAACCGCTGCCGTCACCGGGCGCGCGCGGCGCCGCCCGCGACCCTTATTCCGCCGCCCGCGCCGCACCCGCGCCGGTCAGCGCGGCATTGATGTCCATCGCCGCATCCCGGCCCTGCGCGACGGCCGTGACCGTCAGGTCCTCGCCGCCCGGCGTGCAGTCGCCGCCGGCCCAGACCCCTTCGAGCCCCGTGCGCCCGCCGGCGCCAACCTGGATCTTGCCGCCCTCGACCGCGAGGCCGTCCGGCACCCCCGCCAGGCTCTGGCCGATCGCGACGAAGAGCTGGTCGGCCGGGAGCGTGAAGCGCTCGCCGGTCACCTCGAGGCCCGCCGACCCGTCCCGCGTATAGGCGCATTCCACGGCCTGCAGTCGGTCCTCGCCGTGGAGCGCCACCGGCACCGCGCCGCTGACGATGCGCACCCCCGCCCCCAGCGCATGCTCCTGCTCGTGGCCGGAGGCCGCCATCCGGTCCCGGCCCCGCCGGTAGACGATCGTCACCTCGTCGGCGCCGAGCAGCTTCGACTGCACCGCCGCGTCGATCGCCGTCATCCCGCCGCCCACGACCACCACCCGCCGCCCGATCGGCAGCGCCGCGAGCTCCTCGGCCTGGCGCAACTCGGCGATGAACTCGACCGCCGGCCGCACCCCCTCGAGGTCGCCGAGCCCCAGCGCCTTCACCCCCCCAAGCCCCATGCCGAGGAAGACCGCGTCATGCTCGGCCCGCAGGCCCTCGAGCGTCACCGCGCGCCCCAGGGCCTGCCCGTGGCGGATCTCGATCCCACCGATGCCGAGCAGCCAGTCGAGTTCGGCCTGCGCGAAGCCGTCGGGCGTCTTGTAGGCCGCGATGCCGTATTCGTTCAGGCCTCCGCCCTTCGGCTTCGCCTCGTAGATCACCACGTCGTGGCCGAGCATCGCCAGCCGATGCGCGCAGGCGAGGCCCGCCGGCCCGGCGCCGACCACCGCCACCCGCCTGCCCGTCGCCCCGGCCCGGCTGAAGGGATGCTCGCCCTGCGCCATCAGGATGTCGGTGGCATAGCGCTGGAGCCGCCCGATCTCGACCGGCCGCCCCTCAGCCGCCTCCCGCACGCAGGCCTGCTCGCACAGCGTCTCGGTGGGGCAGACCCGCGCGCACATGCCGCCGAGGATGTTCGCGTCGAAGATGGTCCGCGCCGCCGCCTCCGGCGCGCCGGTGGCGATCTCCCGGATGAAGAGCGGGATGTCGATGGCCGTCGGGCAGGCCGTGATGCAGGGCGCGTCGTAGCAGAAGTAGCAGCGGTCCGCCGCCACCAGCGCCTCGTGGTCGCTGAGGGGCGGCGCGATGTCGTCGAAGTTCCGGGCAAGCGCCTCGGCATCGAGCCGTCCTGCCGCGACGCCGGGCGTCCGAGGACCCACCCCGCTTCCGTCCGCTGGCTGCATCAGCTTCATTGAGGCCCTCCCCGCAACGACGAACGCGCGAAGTCTGGCACAGCCCCGGTTCTTGATCAATTGGTAAAACTGGAGGCCAGCCAATGTGGCGCCGCTCGGCTCCCTGCCTCGCGATCGACGGGTTCGGGCCCGTCGATCGGCAACAGATCGGCGGAAGGCAGCAGATCGGCACAAGACCGCTGCGGAATTGCTTGCTCCGTCTGAAGCGGCAAGCTATCGCTCTAGTTGAGCAGTCGGCCGCTGAAGGAGGTGGTTTGGGCGCTTTTGCTACGTCGCGACGATCGAAGGCTCGGCCCGATGTGCCCGGTGAGCATGAGCGGGAGGCACAGGTGCCGCCGTGCCGCGTTCTTGGCGGCTGATGTCCTTCGCCGAAGGCAGCGGCGGAGCCCTCCGGGGCGCCTCGCGCGACAGGGGCCGCAGGACAACCGGCACGGGAGGCGCCTCATGAACGGCACGCTGAAAGCGGCAGGGCCGACGCGCCGCGAGGCCGCCCTGGCGTTTCTCGCCGGCGGCGGCGAGATGGGTGAACGGATCCGGGCGCATGACTGGCGCGCCACGCCCCTCGGTGCGCCCGAGACTTGGCCCGTGAGCCTGAGAACCGTCGTGGCGATGATGCTGCGCAACCCCGAGCCCGTCTATGTGGCATGGGGACCGGAACAGCTCTCGCTCTACAACGACGCCTGCATCCCCTTCCTCGTCGAGCCGCTTCACCCCGCTGCACTCGGCCGCCCGTTCGCGGAAGCCTGGCGCCACCACGCGGGCGACCTGAAGGATGTCGTCCAGAAGGTCGTCGCCGGCGAAAGCTACCAGTTCATCCGTCCGGTTCCGCTCGGCGGCGAGGCGGACGACACGATGTGCTGGTTCGCGCTGACCTGGATCCCGCTGCTCGACGATCACGGCGCGCCGGCCGGCTTCCAGGTTTCGGCGCACGAACGCGCCGCTCCGATGGCGACCGACAGCACGAAGAACGAACCGATGGACGGAACCGCGTCCCTCTTCCGGTCGATCATCGACAACATGGACCAGGCGACGTGGCTCGCCAATCCTTCGGGCGCGGTCTACTGGTACAGCAAGCGCTTCTTCGAGGTGACCGGTGCCGATCCGGAGACGGTCCGCGGATGGGGCTGGCGTCACCTCCATCACCCCGATCACATCGACAGGGTGATGGAGCGCCTGCCGAAGCATATCGAGAGCGGCGAGCCATGGGAGGACATCTTCCCGATGCGCTGCCGCGACGGGGACTATCGCTGGTTCCTGAGCCGCGCGGTTCCGATCCGCGACCAGCACGGCTCGGTGGTGACCTGGTTCGGCTCGAACACCGACATCACCGAGCGCTACGAGGCGGAGGAGCGGGAAAAGCTGCTCGCCCGCGAGGTCGACCACCGGGCGAAGAACATGCTGGCGGTCGTCCAGTCGATCGTCCTGTTGACATCCGAGCGCGATCCCGACGCCCTGCGAACCGCCGTGGTGAACAGGATCCAGGCGCTGTCCCGCGCCCACACGCTTCTCGCCGCGTCGCGCTGGGAAGGCATCGACGTTCGGCGGCTCGTGGAGGAGGAACTCGCCCCCTTCATGGCGGGGGCGCTGCCCCAGGCGGTTCTGCAGGGGCCGTCGCTGGTGCTGCGGCCCGACGCGGCACAGGCGCTCGCCATGGTCCTGCACGAGCTCGCCACGAACGCGGTGAAGTACGGCGCCCTGGGCGTACCATCGGGGCGTGTCCGGGTGCAGTGGTCGATCCGGCACGATGGCCGCCTGAGGCTGATCTGGCGCGAATCGGACGGTCCGCCGATCGCGCCCCCCAAGAGCCGGGGCTTCGGCTCGACCGTCATCAGCACGATCGTCCAGCGACAGCTTCGCGGCGACCTGTCGATGGACTGGGCGACGACGGGCCTCGTCTGCTCGCTTTCGGTGCCCGTCGAGAGCGTCGGCCGCCGCAAGGAACAACCAGCCCCCCGCGCGGAGCCCGATCCGGCGGGCCCGGGGCCGGCGCCGCGGACGGTGCTGCTCGTCGAGGACGAGGTGCTGGTCGGCATGCAGATGCGCTGGTCGATCGAGAGCGCCGGCTTCGCCGTGCAGGGGCCGCTGGCATCCGTCGACGAGGCCTTGGCGGCGCTTGCCCGCTCGGCGCCGGATGTGGCGCTTCTCGACGTGAATCTCGCCGGCGGGCGCAGCTTCCTCGTCGCGGAGGCGCTCCTGCAGCTCGGCATCCCCTTCGCCTTCTGCACCGGCTATTCCGGAACGGCCGATCTGCCGGACCACCTGCGGGCGGTGCGGGTTCTCGGCAAGCCCTGCACGCCGGAGGCCATCACCGCAATGGTGCGGAAGCTCGCACGCCAGGGCGCGGCGGCGGAACAGGCGGTCTGATCGGCGCCGGGGGCCTGAAGCGGAGCCATTGCAAGCGACGGCCTTCCTGTGCCATCTGCGCGGCGCATGCGGGAGGTGCGATGTCGCGCAAGCCGGCCTGGATCATCGCGAAGGAGCGCGCGGCGCGCGGTGGGGGCGAGGGCGTCTGGCTCTTCGGCATCCACGCCGTGCGCGACGCGCTCGCCAACCCTGCGCGGCGCTGCCTCCGGCTCGTCGTCACCCCGAACGCCCGCGACCGCCTCGGCGACCTCGCGACCCGGCCCGATCTCGAGACCCGTGTCGCCGATCCCCGCCGCTTCGACGCGCCGCTCGATCCGGGCTCGGTGCACCAGGGCGCGGCCCTCGAGGCGCTGCCGCTCGACTGGGGCGACCCGGAAACGGTCTGCGCGCCCGGGCCGGAGGATCCCGCGCCCGTCGTCGTCGCCCTCGACCGCGTCACCGACCCGCACAACGTCGGCGCCATCCTGCGCTCGGCCGAGGTCTTCGGCGCCCGCGCCGTGATCGCGCCAAGACGCCACGCCGCCCCCGAAACCGGCGCGCTGGCCAAGTCGGCCTCTGGCGCGCTGGAGCGCCAGCCCTACATACGCGTCGGCAACCTCTCCGCCGCCCTCGGCGAGCTCGCCGCCATGGGCTACCGGCTGATCGGCCTGGACGGCGACGCGCCCGTGTCGATCGACGCCGCGGTCGCGGAGGCCGGGCCCCTGGCCCTCGTCCTCGGCGCCGAGGGTCCGGGGCTGAGGCCGAAGACGCGGGACGCCTGCCACGCGCTCGCCCGCATCGACCGGGCCGGCGATTTCGGCTCGCTCAACGTGTCGAATGCGGCGGCGGTGGTGCTTTATGCGGCGGCAAGGCGGGGCCGTTGAGGCTGATGCTCACTTTTTCATGTAGGGCCTTTAACCATCGCCCCGCGCACACCATCTCATTGAGTGAAGCAGCTGGCTTGGAACTGCCCTGCTTCATCTCACTGTCCCTCGTTCCAACTATGCGCCCGAACCTGGTTCGGGCGCTTTTTTTGTCTGCTCCAGGAGGGTAACGGTGCCGGCTAACGCGTATTCCGACGCGCTCCTGCGCGATATCCTGAAGCGCACGCGCACCATAGCCTGCGTCGGGGTGTCGATGAACCCAATTCGCCCCTCGGCCTATGTTGCGCGCTACCTGTGCCTGAAAGGCTACAGGGTGATCCCGGTCAATCCCGTCCACGCCGGCAAGACGCTGCACGGCGAAACCGTCGTCGCCGATCTCGCGTCGATCCCGGCCTCGGTCGGCACGGTGCAGATGGTCGACGTCTTCCGCCGCTCCGAGGAGGCCGGCCACGTCGTCGACCAGGCGCTCGAGGCGCTCCTCGACCGCGGGCTCGAGACGATCTGGCTGCAGATCGGCGTGATCGACGAGGCCGCCGCCGCCCGCGCCGAGGCGAAGGGCGTCACCGTCATCATGAACCGCTGTCCGAAGAGCGAGTACCAGCGCCTCCACGGCGAGCTGCGCATGGGCGGCTTCAACACCGGCGTGATCTCCTCGCGCCTGTGACGCGCCGCGCACGCGGCACGCGCCGCCTCGGTGCTGGGCGCACCGGCGGCGACCCGCGCCCCCTCCCCTTGGGGAGGAGGCGCGAATAGGCCACCCTACTTCTTCTTCGGCGGCATCAGGTCGGTGATCGTGCCCTCGAACATCTCGGCGGCGAAGTTCACCGTCTCGCTGAGCGTCGGATGCGGGTGGATGGTGTGGCCGAGGTCGGTGGCATCCGCCCCCATCTCGATGGCGAGCGCGACCTCGGCGATCAGGTCGCCCGCGTTCGGCCCGACGATGCCCGCGCCGATCACCCGGTCGGTCTCGTGGTCGAACAGGAGCTTGGTGATCCCCTCGTCGCGCCCGAGCGCCAGCGACCGGCCCGACGCGGCCCAGGGGAACACCCCCTTGCCGACCTTGATGCCCTTCTCCTTCGCCTCGATCTCGGTCATCCCCGCCCAGGCGACCTCGGGATCGGTATAGGCGACCGACGGGATCACGCGGGCGTCGAACACCCGGTTGGACCCGGCCGCGACCTCGGCCGCGACCTTGCCCTCGTGCACCGCCTTGTGGGCGAGCATCGGCTGGCCGACGATGTCGCCGATCGCGAAGATGTGGCGCACGTTGGTCCGCTGCTGGTCGTCGACCGGCACGAAGCCGCGCTCGTCCACCTTCACGCCCGTCGTCTCGAGCCCGAGCCCCTTGCCGTTCGGCCGGCGGCCCACCGCGACGAGCACCTTGTCGTAGACGTCGTCGAACGAATTGCCGTCCGGGCCCTCGATCTTCACCTTCAGCCCGCTCTCCATCGCCTCGACGGCGGTGACCTTCGACTTCAGGTGGATCGCCTCGTAGCGCGGCGCGATCCGCTTGTGCAGCGGCTTGACGATGTCCGGGTCGGCGCCCGGTATGATCTGGTCCATCAGCTCCACGACCGTGATCTTCGTGCCCATCGCCTCGTAGACCGTCGCCATCTCCAGGCCGATGATGCCGCCGCCGATCACCAGCATCCGCTTTGGAATGCCGTCGAGTTCCAGCGCGCCGGTGGAATCGATCACCCGCGGGTCGTCGTGCGGGATGAAGGGCAGCTTCACCGGCTCCGACCCCGCAGCGATAACCGCCTGGTCGAAGCTCACGGTCTTGGTGCCATCCGGCCCCTCGACCTTCAGCGAATTCGGCCCGGTGAACGTGCCCCGGCCGGTGACCACCTGCACCTTGCGCGCCTTCGACAGGCCCTGAAGACCGCCGGTCAGCTTCTTGACGACACCGTCCTTCCAGCCGCGCAGGCCGTCGAGGTCGATCTCGGGCTTGCCAAAGCTGATGCCGTGCTTGGCCATGTCATCGGCCTCGGCGATGATCTTCGCCGCGTGCAGGAGCGCCTTCGACGGAATGCAGCCGACGTTGAGGCAGACGCCGCCCAAGCTCGGGTAGCGCTCGACCAGCACCACCTTCAGCCCGAGATCGGCCGCCCGGAAGGCCGCCGTGTAGCCCCCCGGCCCCGAGCCGAGCACGACCAGCTCGGCGTGGATGTCGCCCTTCTCGACCGGCCCCGACGGCTGCGGCCGTGTCGCGCCGTTGCCCTTGGCCGCTGCCGGCTTCTCCTCGACGTCGCCTCCCGCGGGCTTCTCCGGCGCGTCCGCCGCGTCCGCCTCGAGCACGAGGATCACCGAGCCCTCGGTGACCTTGTCGCCCTCCTTGATCTTCACCTCCTTGACGGTGCCCGCCATCGGGCTCGGCACCTCCATCGTCGCCTTGTCGCTCTCGAGCTCGATCAGCGGGTCGTCGGGCGCCACCGTGTCGCCGGGCTTCACGAAGACCGTGATGACGGGCACGTCCGCGAAATCCCCGATGTCGGGAACCTTGACCTCTTTCGTCGCCATGTGATTTCCCCCCTAGAGCAGCAGGCGGCGCACGTCGCCGAGCAGGAGCCGCAGCGTCGAGCAGAATCTCGCGGCGAGCGCGCCGTCGATCGCCCGGTGGTCGTAGGAGAGCGACAAGGGCAGGATGTTGCGTGGCTCGAACTCGGTGCCGTTCCACACCGGCGCCATCTTCGAGCGCGTGACGCCGAGGATCGCGACCTCCGGCGCGTTGACGATCGGCGTGAACGACACGCCGCCGATGCCCCCGAGCGAGGAGATCGTGAAGGTCGCCCCCTGCATGTCCTGGCTCTTCAGCTTGCCGGCGCGGGCGTCCGCCGACAGCGTGCCGAGCTCCTTCGAGATGTCGACGAGGCCCTTGCGGTCGGCGTCCTTGATCACCGGCACCACGAGACCCTGCGGCGTGTCCGCGGCGAAGCCGATGTTGTAGTAGTGCTTGCGGACCAGCTTGTCGCCGTCGGGGTGGATCGAGGAATTGACCTCCCAGTGCTGCCGGAGCGCCGAGACGCTCGCCTTGATCAGGAACGACAACAGCGTCACCCGGTAGCCCTCGAGCTTGGCGGCGGTGTCGAGCTCCTTGCGGTACCTGTCGATCTCGGTGATGTCCGCTTCCTCGTTGTGCGTGACATGCGGCACGTTCAGCCAGGAGCGGTGCAGCGCGGGGCCGGAGAGCTTCTTGACCCGCGGCATCTCGACGTCTTCCACCGGGCCGAACTTCGAGAAGTCGACCTTCGGGATCGGCGGGATGCCCATGCCGCCCTGCGCCGCCGGAGCGGCTGCCGCCGCCGGCGTCTCGCGCTTCTTCAGGTATGCGACCACGTCCTCGCGCAGGATGCGGTTCTTCCGGCCCGTCCCCTCCACGTCCTTTAGATCGACGCCCATCTGCCGGGCGAAGGCCCGCACCGACGGGCTCGCGTGGATGCCGAAGCGCGCGGCCTCCGTCTCGCGCTTGCCCGAGTAGCTCGAGCCCTCGGTACCGCGCGTCTCGGGCGGCGGCGGCGCGCCCTTCTGCTCGGCGCTGGCGTCGACCAGCGTCTTCTCCGGCTCGGTCTGCCCGCCGCCGCTTTCGGGCGGGCCCTTGTCCTCCGAGCGCCCACGGTCGGCCGCGGCCTCGCCGGCCTCGGCACCCTCGACCTCGAGCAGCATGATGAGCGAGCCCTCGCTCACCTTGTCGCCCTCGGAGACCTTGATCTCCTTGACCTCTCCAGCGCTGGGCGAGGGCACCTCCATCGTCGCCTTGTCGGACTCGAGCTCGATGAGCGGGTCCTCCGCGGCCACCTTGTCGCCGGGCTTCACCAGCACCGATACGATCGGTACATCGGTGAAATCGCCGATGTCCGGCACGGTCACTTCTATCGTTGACATCGCGTTTACTCCCTCGTCGTTCACGCCGTGCGCGGGTTAACCTTGGTGGGGTCGATCTCGTAGCGCTGGTAGGCCTGCCGCACGGTGTCGGCGTCGACCTTGCCCTCCTTGAACAGGGCGTAGACCGCCGTGGCCGCGATGTGGGCCGCGTCCACCTCGAAGTGGCGCCTCAGCCGCACCCGGCTGTCCGAGCGCCCGAACCCGTCGGTGCCGAGCACGTGCAGAGATTGCGGCACGAAGGCGCGGATCTGCTCGACGAAGTTCTTCATGTAGTCGGTTGCCGCGATCACCGGCCCCTGCGCCTCGCCGAGAACCTGCGTCACATAGGGCACCTTCGCGTCGCCGAGCGGGTTCATCCGGTTCTCCCGCATCACGTCCTGCGCCTCGCGGGCGAGCTCGTTCAGGCTCGTCGCGCACCACAGGTCAGCCGAGATGCCGAAATCGGCCTTCAGCATGTCACGCGCCATCATCGACTGGCGGAAGATCGAGCCGCAGCCCAGCAGGTTGACGTGCCGCTCGCCGGCCTGCTCCTCGCGCGAGAAGCGGTAGAGCCCCTTTATGATCCCCTCCTCGACGCCCTCGGGCAGGGCCGGGTGGTGGTAGTTCTCGTTCTCGAGCGTGAGGTAGTAATAGACGTCCTCCTGCTCGACGAACATCCGCCGGAGCCCGTCCTGCACGATCACCGCGATCTCGTAGCCAAAGGTCGGGTCGTAGGAGATGCAGTTCGGCACCGTCGAGGCGAGGATGTGGCTGTGCCCGTCCTGGTGCTGCAGCCCCTCGCCGTTCAGCGTGGTCCGCCCCGCCGTGCCGCCGAGCAGGAAGCCCCGCGCCCGGCTGTCGCCCGCCGCCCAGCACAGGTCGCCGATCCGCTGGAAGCCGAACATCGAGTAGTAGATGTAGAACGGAATCATCGGCACGCCGTGGACGGCGTAGCTGGTCGCCGCAGCGATCCAGTCGGCCATGCCGCCGGCCTCGTTGATGCCCTCCTGCAGCACCTGGCCCGACTTCGACTCCTTATAGTAGGACAGCTGGTCGGCGTCCTCGGGCGTGTAGAGCTGGCCCTTCGGGTTGTAGATGCCGAGCTGGCGGAACATGCCCTCCATGCCGAAGGTCCGGCTCTCGTCCGGCACGATCGGTACCACCTGCTTGCCGATCTGCTTGTCGCGGCAGAGCGTGTTCAGCACCCGCACGAAGGCCATGGTCGTCGAGACCTGCCGCTCGCCGGTGTCCTTCAGCACCGCGTCGAAGGCGTCGAGGCCGGGGATCTCGAGCTGCGGACAGGCCGCGTCGCGGATCGGGAACGGCCCGCCGAGCTTCTCGCGCCGCTCGAGCAGATACGACTTCTGCTCGTTCGACAGCGTGACGTAGGGCGCCTTGTCGATCTCCTCGGGCGGCACCGGGATGTCGAACCGGTCGCGGAAGGCGCGGAGCTGGTCCTCCGCCATCTTCTTCTGCTGGTGGGTGATGTTCTGGCCCTCGCCGGCCTCGCCCATCCCGTAGCCCTTGACGGTCTTGACCAGGATCACCGTCGGCTGGCCTTGGGTCTTCACCGCCCGGTCGTAGGCGGCGAACACCTTGCGCGGGTCGTGCCCGCCGCGGCGCAGCGCCCAGATGTCGGCGTCCGACCAGTCCTCGACCAGCGCCGCGGTCTCGGGATACTTGCCGAAGAAATGCTCGCGGATGTAAGCGCCCGAGCGCGAGCGGAAGGTCTGGTAATCGCCGTCCACCGTCTCGTCCATGAGCTGGCGCAGCCGCCCGCTCTCGTCCTTCTCCAAGAGCACGTCCCAGCCCGAGCCCCAGATCAGCTTGATGACGTTCCAGCCCGCGCCGCGGAAATCGCCCTCGAGCTCCTGGATGATCTTCGAGTTGCCGCGCACCGGCCCGTCGAGGCGCTGCAGGTTGCAGTTGACGACGAAGATCAGGTTGTCGAGCTCCTCGCGCGCCGCGAGTCCGATGGCGCCGAGGCTCTCCGGCTCGTCCATTTCGCCGTCGCCCAGGAAAGCCCAGACCTTGCGGTCGCCCATGTCGATGTGGCCGCGGTTGTGCATGTATTTCATGAACCGCGCCTGATAGATTGCCATCAGCGGCCCGAGGCCCATCGAGACGGTCGGGAACTGCCAGTAGTCCGGCATCAGCCAGGGATGCGGATAGGACGACAGCCCCTGCCCGTCGGTCTCCGCGCGGAAGTTGTCGAGCCGGGCCGCGTCGATCCGCCCCTCCATGAAGGAACGCGCGTAGATCCCGGGCACTGCGTGGCCCTGGAAGAACACGAGGTCGCCGCCGCCGCTCTCCCGCGTCCGCGCCCGCCAGAAGTGGTTGAGCCCGATGTCGTAGAGCGCGGCCGACGAGGCGAAGGAGGCGATGTGCCCGCCGTACTCGCTCGATTCCTTGTTCCGCCGCACCACCATCGCCATGGCGTTCCAGCGGTTGATGTTGCGGATGCGCCGCTCCATGTCCATCTCGCCCGGGAAGTCCGGCTGCTGGTCGGGCGGGATCGTGTTGACGTAGGGCGTCGTCGCACCGAAGGGCAGCGCCGCGCCGTTGGCGCGGGCCGCCGCCACCGCCTTGTCGAGCAGGAAGTGCGCCCGGTTCGGGCCGTCGCGGTCGATGACGTCCTCGACGGCGTCGAGCCACTCGCGCGTCTCCGACGGATCGAGATCGTAGTTTTCGCTCATCTGATCGTGCTCCCTGTCCGCTGATGCCGGGCGCCTCCGGCGAAGGCAACCGTGTCCCCGACGGGCGCAGGGCGCGCGGTCGGGCCCGTCGCGTTCTGTTGTGCCGGCACGTCCCCTCCCTGGCTGGCCCTGCCGTTGTCTCGCGGCCTCTCGGGCCGCTTATCCCGGGATGATAAGCAATTTCGCCCCGGGCGGTAGGTTCCTTTTCGTTCCCGCCGCAGACACCCGGTGCTGCCCGCCGCCCCCGCGACCCCGCCCGGCGTCCCGCGCGCCACGCACGGCAACGTTTGGTCAAGGATATTGCCGCAATGATCCGGGCGTCTTAATTCTCCTGCAGCGGCCGTCTGGCTGCGCGCTTCGGCCGCGCCGGGCCGCCTATCGGGAGGGCAACATGGCCCGCAGACGCCGCAGCTCGACGCGCACCGGCTGGCCGCATCCGACGTGGTTCCAGCGGATCCGGCGCGACTTCTTCACCGGGCTCGCCGTCGTCCTGCCTGCTTTCCTCACCCTCTATGTCGTCTGGACCGTCGTCGGGTTCATCGACAACCGGGTGATGCCGCTCGTCCCCGCCGCCTATCGCCCCGACGACGTGCTGGGCGTCGGCGTCGTGATCTTTCTCGTCTTCACAACGATCGTCGGCGCGCTGACCAAGGGCATCTTCGGGCGCACCGTCATCAACTGGGGCGAGCGGATCGTTGACCGGATGCCCGTCGTCCGCTCGATCTACAACGCGCTCAAGCAGATCGTGGAGACCGTGCTCTCCCAGCAGAGCAAGTCCTTTAAGCAGGCCTGCCTCGTGGAGTATCCGCGCAAGGGCGTGTGGGCGGTGGCCTTCATCTCCACCGACGCCGGGGGCGAGCTCCTCGACAAGTCGGGCGAGGCCGACCTCGTGGCAGTCTTCCTGCCGACGACCCCGAACCCGACCTCGGGCTTCCTGCTCTTCGTGCCCCGCCGCGACATCAGGCCGCTCGACATGAGCGTCGAGGAGGCCGCCAAGCTCATCATATCCGCCGGCCTGGTCAGCCCGCCGCCGAGCGCCGCCGTCGCCGAAGACCGCCGGGTCGCCACCGTCCGCTGACGCCCGGCCTCCGCCGCCTCGGCTGCGCCCCCGCAAGGCCGCGCGCCGGCCGTTCGCACCTTTCGATGCGGTTGACAGCAGGAAGATCCCTTCTCCGCACCAAAGGGTTGCCCGACCGGGCAGACGCGGACACCGGCCGCGCCCGCGGTGTCCGCATCAGCTTGCTGCAGCCGCCTTCGCCAGCGCACGCAGGTCCCACCCCGCCTCCCGGAGCTCCGCCTCCGTCACGCCGCCGCGGGCGAGCAGTCGCCGCGCCGCCATGTGCGTCCCCGGCCCGTTCACCGTCTCGACCGCGACCAGCACCCCCTCGCTGAAGCCGAGCACCGTCTCGGCCGGCCCGTCCTGAGGCAGGCTCACCCGCGCGTCGGCGAGGCTCGTCAGCCCGGCGATCTGCAGCTTGAGGTCGCCCTGGTCGCTCCAGAACCACGGCACCGCCTCGTAGGCGCCCATGTCGCCCTTCGCGATCCTCCGGGCGACGTGCCGGGCATGATCGACCGCCGCCTGCACCGACTCGAGCCGGACGCGCCCCCCCTTCGGCCCCGGAAACGAGGCACAGTCCCCGATCGCCGAGATCGCGGGGGCGTCGGTCACGAGCCGCGCATCCACCGCGATCCCGTTCTCGATCCCGAGCCCCGCCTCGGCCGCCAGCTCCGCGTTCGGCACGATGCCGGTCGCGAGCAGCACCATGTCGCCCTCGATCCGCCCGCCCGTCGCCAGCGCCACCCCCGCGCGACCGTCCGGCCCGATCTCGATGCCGGTCGCCAGCGCCTCGAACATGACCCGCGTCCCCCAGCCGCGGTGCGCCTCGAGGAACCGCGCCGAGATCGCCGGCGAGGCGACCCGCGCCATCAGCCGGTCGAGCGCCTCCACCACCGTGACCTCGACGCCCGCCTCCCGCGCCACCGCCGCGAATTCGAGCCCGATGAAGCCGCCGCCGATGACGATGGCATGCCGCGTCCGCCCGAGCCGCTCCCGGATCGCGTCGGCGTGGCGCAGGTCCCGCAGCTCGACCACCTCGCCGTGGTCGGCTCCGAGGATCGGCGGCCTGAAGTTGCGGGCCCCGGTCGCCAGGACGAGGTGGTCGTACCCGTGCCGCGACCCGTCCGCCGCGACCACCTGCCGCGCCGCCCGGTCGATGGCGACGATGCGGGTCTCGGGCAGGAGCGTGATGGCGTTCCGCTCGTAGAAGGCGGCCGGCGCGAGCTGCAGCCGCTCGCGCAGCCCATCCTTCATGTAGCCCTTCGACAGCGGCGGCCGCTGGTAGGGCAGCCCGGGCTCGTCGCCGATGAGCGCGATCGTGCCCTTGAACCCTTCCTGCCGCAGGCTGGCGGCAACCTGCTGGCCCGCCTGCCCCGCACCGACGATGACGACCCGTTCGTCCGCCGCAGTGGCGCTCATTGCGCCGGCTCCCGCCACCAGACCTCGGGCAGCCAGCCGATCCAGTCGCCGTAGACCGGCAGCGTCTCGGGATAGCGGAACTCGGCCCGGTGGGCGAGAAGGCTGCGGTCCTGGAACCAGAACGGCACGACGTAGCGCCCCGTGGTCAGCACCCGGTCGAGCGCGCGGGTGGCCGTGACCATCTCCGCCTCGCTCTCCGATGTGACGAGCCGCTCGATCATCGCGTCCACCGCCGCGCTGGCCACGCCCATGTAGTTGCGCGTGCCCGGCGTCTCGACCCCGTGGCTGCCCCAGTAGAGCGCCTGTTCGTTGCCCGGCGACAACGTCATCGCCCAGTTGTAGACCATAACGTCGTAGTCGTAGTCCGACCGCCGCTCGTTCAGCTGCGCCTGATCGGCGATCCGCACGTCGACCCGGATGCCGAGCTGGCGCAGGCTGTCGATGTAGAGGTTCGTTACCGCCTCGTGCTGTCCGCTGGCGAGCAGGATCTCGAAGTGGAAGGGCCGCCCCTCGGCGTCACGAAGCTGGCCGTCACGGAAGGTCCAGCCCGCCTCCTCGAGGAGCTGCGTCGCCCGGCGAAGGTTCGCGCGGTTGCGCGGCGTGCCGTCGGAGGTCGGTAGCGCATACGCCTCGAGCGCGTCCGGCACGAGTTCGTCTGCGAAGGGCTCGAGCAGCGCGCGCGTCTCGGGCTCCGCCGGGCCTTCGCTCATGGCGAGGATCGAGTTGGCGAAATAGCTCTCGCGGCGCGGGAACATGCCGTCGTTGAGCGTCTGGTTGATGAACTCGAAGTTGAAGGCGTGGATCAGCGCGTCGCGCACCCGCCAGTCCTGGAAGATCTCCCGCCGCGTGTTGAAGACGAAACCCTCCATGCCCGAGGGCCGTCCATGCGGGATCTCCGCCTGCATGATCTCGCCCGACCGCACGAGGCCGAAGTCGTAGTCGCGCAACCAGCGCCGCGGGTTCGCCTCGCGGAAGACCGACAGCTCTCCGGCGGTGAACGCCTGGAACAGAACGCCTGCGTCGACGAAATACTCGTACCGGATGCGGTCGAAGTTGTGCAGGCCGGCGTTGTAGGCGAGGTCGCGGCCCCAGTAGTCCGGGTCGCGCTCGAACTCGATGAACCGCCCGGGCTCGAAGCGGCCGATCCGGTAGGGGCCGGAGCCCACCGGCACCCGCAGGCTCGAGGCGCCGAAGTCGTGGCCCTCCCAGTCCGCCTTCTTGAGGATCGGCCTCAGCCCCATCAACAGGGCGAGCTCGCGATCGGGCGCGTCGAAGCTGAAGCGGACCGAGCGCGGGCCCGTCTGCTCCCAGCTCTCGACCTTGTCCCAGGCATTGCGGTAGCGCGGCAGGCCCCGGGTGGCGAGGGTCTCCATCGACCAGACCACGTCCTCGACCGTCACCGGGCTCCCGTCGGAGAACCGCGCCTCCTCGCGCAGGGTGAACTCCACCCATTCGCGATTCGGGCCGGTCGCGACGCTTTCGGCGAGCAACCCGTAGAGCGAGAAAGGTTCGTCCCAGTTGCGCCCCATCAGTGTCTCGAAGACATGCACCTGGATCCCCCAGGGCGCGCGCCCGGCAAGGACGTAGGGATTCAGGGAATCAAAGCCGCCCAACTCGCCGAAAACGATAGTTCCGCCCTTCGGTGCCTCAGGGTTGGCGTATGGCAGCGCCACAAAATCCGGTGGAAGCTCCGGCTCGCCATACATAGCTATGCCGTGCCGGGCTTCGGTGCCGACGGCATGACCTGTCCCGGGGGCCAGGATCAGCGCGACAGCAAGGGCTCGCAGGACGCGTGTCATCGCGGTCACATTCCTCTGCTCGATTAACCGCGACCAGCCTAAACCACCCGGCAGGGCGGCTGCATCCGGATTTTGGGCTTGGCGCGTCCAAGGCGATTTTGTATAAGGTTCTCACTGCTCGATAGGTTTCTTGCCTGTATGAAACCTGCCTCAATGACTTGACGCCCTCCTCGTGAGGGCGTCTTTTTTCGTTCCAGGGCCGGTTCGGCGGGTGTGTACGTCCGGAAGTTGTAGAAGCTCCCGGCGCCTCCCTTGAGAATCACGGCCCGACTGCAACCACCGATTGAGCGAGGCAAGCATGGCGATCAAGGGGAAAGTGGCGGTCATCACGGGATCGACATCGGGAATCGGGTACGGGGTCGCCGAACAGTTCGCCCGCGCGGGCGTCCACGTCGCGCTCAACTCCTTCACCGACACCGAGGACGACCGCCGCTGCGTCAAGGCCATCGCCGAGGAGCACGGCGTGCGCGGCATCTACATCCAGGCCGACATGTCCGATCCCGACCAGTGCCGCGCCCTCGTCGAGAAGACCGCCGCCGAGCTCGGCTCGATCGACATCCTGGTCAACAACGCCGGCATCCAGCACGTCGCTGGCATTCCCGATTTCCCGAGAGAGAAATGGGACCAGGTGATCGCCGTCAACCTGTCCTCGGCCTTCCACACCACCGCAGCGGCGCTCCCCCACATGCGCAGCAAGGGTTGGGGCCGCGTCATCAACATCGCCTCCGCCCACGGACTGACGGCCTCGCCCTACAAGTCGGCCTACGTCGCGGCCAAGCACGGCATCGTCGGGCTCACCAAGGTGACCGCGCTCGAGACGGCGGAGGAGCCGATCACGGCGAACGCGATCTGCCCCGGCTACGTGCTCACGCCCCTCGTCGAGAACCAGATCCCCGACACGATGGAGAAGTACGGCATGGACCGGGAGACCGTCGTGCGCGAGGTCCTGCTCCAGCGCCAGCCGTCGAAGCAGTTCGCCACCGTCGACCAGATCGGCGGCACTGCGGTGTTCCTCTGCTCGGAGGCCGCCGACCAGATCACCGGCACCACCATCTCCGTCGACGGCGGGTGGACGGCGCTGTGACCGGACGCCGCCAGAAGAAGTCCGTCAACCTCGCGCTGCAGGGCGGCGGCGCCCACGGCGCCTTCACCTGGGGCGCCCTCGACCGCCTGCTCGAGGAGGAGGCGCTCGAGATCGACGGCATCACCGCCACATCCGCCGGCGCGATGAACGCGGCCGCTCTCAAGCATGGCTGGCTGCAGGGCGGCGCGGACGGCGCGAAGGCCTCGCTGAAGCGCTTCTGGTTCCAGATCGCGGGCCTCGACGGGCAGATGTCGGAGGCGATGCTCGCCTGGCTGCGCGCGATCTCTCCCTCTCCCGCCTTCATCGCGCGCGCGATCGAGAACAGCCCGGCCATGCTCGCGACCGAGGCGATCACCCGCGTCTTCTCGCCCTACCAGCTCAACCCGTTCAACTACCATCCGATGCGGCAGATCTGCGAGGAGCTGCTCGACTACGACCTGGTCTGCGCAGCGACCGGGCCGAAGCTCTTCGTCTGCGCGACAAATGTGCGCACCGGCAAGCCGCGGATCTTCAAGGGCAAGGACATCACCCCCGACGCCCTCCTGGCATCGGCCTGCCTACCGACGCTCTTCCAGGCGATCCGGATCGAGGACCCGCGCACCGGCAGGCTCGAGGCCTACTGGGACGGGGGCTACATGGGCAACCCGGCACTCTACCCGCTCTTCTATCACACGCAGTCGAGCGACATCCTGATCGTCCACATCAACCCGATCGAGCGCGACGAACTGCCCCAGACGGCGCAGGAGATCCTGAATCGGCTGAACGAGATCAGCTTCAACTCCTCGCTCCTGCGCGAGCTCCGCACCATCGAGCTCGTCAACCGGCTGCTCGAGCAGGGGGTGATCAGGGAGGGAACGATGAAGCGCAACAACATCCACTCGATCCGCGATGACAAGCTGATGGTTCAGCTCGGCGTGGCGACGAAGATGACGCCGAACCGGGCGCTGCTCCTTCAGCTCCACGACGCCGGCCATGCGGCCATGGACGACTTTCTCCGGGAGCACTGGCGCGAAATCGGCCGCTGCAGCTCGGTCGACCTCCAGCGGATGTTCGCGGCGGACAGCCTGCCCTTCGCCAGTCCGCCCGGCTGACCCGCAGGCGGGCCGCGCCTTCAGCCGGCGAGCCGGTCGACGATCCGGTGCGGGATCGTTGCCTCTTCCGCCATCTCCCGCACTGTCGTCTCGAGATCGGGCAGGTAAAGGACGCCGCCCGGGTCGAGGAACGGACGCGCCCGCTCGACCGCCAGCGGCCCGACGCCGATGCGCTGGACCCGCGGCACTGCGAGCAGGAAGCGGTCGCCCTCGAACGCCGCGCGCAGGCCGCCCCGGCCCGGTGCGCCGCCCGCCTCCTCGGTGTCGATGTCGAGGAGTGCCGCGCGAAACGCGGGCGTGAGGTAGGCCCGCACGCGCTCGGCCACCGTCGCACCCTGCGGCGGGATGACGACCTGGAACCGCGCATCGAAGGCCGCGTCGCCGGTCTGCACCTGCTCGTAGGCGGGCGGCAGGAGCGGCCGGGCGATGCCGGCAAGGATCTGCGTGGCGAACCCGCCGGCAGGCGCGATGATGATGCGGCTGGGCGGCCGTTGCGCCACCCCGATGTCGAGGAGCAGGCCGTGGAAGACCCTGGTCGCCGGGCCTCGCCGGCCGCGCGTGCGCGACAGCGTGGCGTGCTGCGCGGTGAACGCCGTGTCGCCGCGGCGTCCCTGCATGCTGTGCAGGAGCGTCCGGTAGCGCGCGGCCCCGATCAGGCCGAGTGCCTCGAACTCCGTCAGTGGCTGGGGATCGCCAAGATGCCGGTAGCGGGTGTTTCCAAGGCAGCGGCAGATCACCGGCATGACCGCGTCGGTCAGCACCGCCTGCCACTGGGCGCGCCGCAGCGCGTGCAGCCAGAGGCCCAGGCCCACAGCACCGATCAGGATGAACGGGACGACCTCCGGCGCGTCGTTGGCCCCGAAAATGCCCGCCGCGAAGGACGCCCCGAACGAAAGCAGCACGGCATCGCGCCACACGGTGCCGCCCAGCGCCGCGCGCCGATCCTCCAAAGCGGGCAGACGCGGCAGGATCTCCGTGTCGATCGCCTGCTGAAGGGCGCCCGCCTCGCCGCCATCGCGTGCCGCCACGATCATCCTGTCATCCGCTCCCGCGAAGCACTCCTCACCCCTCTATTTCGGTGCAAGCCCGTCCGAGGGCAAGCGCCTGCGGACGCGGCGCTTGCCGGCATCAGTACGTCCCGAACAGCCCGCGCATCACGCTGTCGAAGACCGAGCGCACCGTGCTGTCCAGGTCCTGGGGCGCAGTGGGTGGGGTCGGCGGCGTCGGCGGCGTCCCGACATGGCCCTGCGGCGTCGGCTGCACCCCCTCGGCCGCCACCACCTGGCTCTCGAAGGGCTGCGGCACTATCAGCGGCAGCCCCCGGAGCGGCAGCCCCTCGTGGACGCGGGCCATGGTCTCCCGCCAGATCTCCGCCGGCAGCCCGCCACCGGTCACCCCGGTCAGCGGCGTGTTGTCGTCGTACCCCATCCAGACGCCAGCGACGTAATCCGCCGTGAAGCCGACGAACCAGGCGTCGCGCGCGGCAGAGGTCGTGCCGGTCTTGCCGGCCGCCGGCCGATCCCCGAGCCGGGCCCGCGTACCGGTCCCGGTTTCGATGACCTGGGTCATCATCCAGGCGAGATAGCCGGCCGCGCGCTCGTTGATCACCCGCACCGATTCGCCCCTGTCGCCGCCGAGGATGCGCGTGCCGTCGGCCCGTAGCCGGACCTCGCGGATGCCGTGCGGCGTCGCCCGAACGCCGCCGTTAAGAATGCCGGCATAGGCGCCCGTGATCTCCAGCAGCGTCGCCTCCGACGCCCCGAGCGCCAGCGCCGGCCCCGCCGCGGCCGGCGCCCTGGTGCCGAAATCCGCCGCCACCGCGCGCACCCGTTCCCGGCCCACGGCCTCGGAAATGCGCACCGCCGCCGTGTTGGTCGACCGCGCGAATGCCTCGGTCAGCGTCATCCGGCCCAGGAAGTCGCGGCTGTAATTCTGCGGCGACCAGGGCCCCGACCCAGGCACGTGGATCGTCATAGGCTCGTCGATCACCCAGTCGTAGGGATGCCCCCCCGACTCGAGTGCAGCCGCATAGACGAAGGTCTTGAAGAGCGAGCCCGTCTGCCTGAGTGCCTGGGTGGCCCGGTTGAACTGGCCGATGTCGCCCCGCGTCCGCCGGCCGCCGACCATGGCGCGCACGGCTCCGTCGCGGGACATCACCACGATCGCCGCCTGTGCCTCCGACCCCTCCCGCACCCGCGTCTCGAAGACATGTGCCAGCGCCTGCTCGGCGGCCCGCTGGATGCGCTTGTCGAAGGTCGTGAGGATCTCCACGTCCTCGCTCGTGGAGCGGGTCAGGAAGTCCGGCCCGGCGCTCATAATCCAGTCGGCGAAGTCGCCGCCGGCCCGCGCCTCCGCGGCCGCCGAGAGGCGCGCGGGCCGCGCCCGCGCCTCCGCAGCCTCTACCGCCGTCAGATGCCCCTCGCGCTCCATGACGTCGATGATCGTGCCGGCCCGGTTCTGCGCCCGCCCCAGATCGGAGGTCGGCGCATACCGTGAAGGCGCCCGGAGCAACCCCGCCAGCATCGCCGCCTCGGCAGGCGTCAGGTTCGACGCGGACTTCCCGAAATAGCGGTGCGAGGCCGCCTCGAAGCCGGTCGCCCCGGCGCCGAGATAAGCCCGGTTGAGGTAGATCGAGAGGATCTCCTCCTTCGAGAACCTGAGTTCGAGCGCCAGCGCGGCCGGCACCTCGCGGATCTTGCGCTCCATCGTCCGGGTGTTGTCGAACCAGATGAGCTTCGCGACCTGCTGGGTGATCGACGAGCCGCCCTGGACCGTGCGGCCCTCGCGCAGGTTCACCGTGATCGCCCGCGCCGTGCCGCGCAGGTCGATGCCGAAATGCCGAAAGAAGCGCCGGTCCTCCGTCGCCACCACCGCATTCAGCAGATGCGGCGAGACCGCATCGGCGCGCGTCACCGCGCCCTGCTCGCCCCGCCAGGCGAAAACCTCGTCGCCCGCGTCGATCAGCGTGACCGAGCCCCGCTCCCGCCCGTCGAGAAGCGCCGTGAAGTCGTCGGGCAGATAGCTGTAGTAGTAAGCGGTCGCGATCGCGACCACGAGGGCCAGCGCCAGGGCCGCCCGTGTCCCGGTCCACCAGACCGCACGCGCGATTCCCCTGAGGAAGCGGCCGATCAGCCGCGTCAGGATATTGCCGCCTCGCCGTCGGACTTTCGTCCGCCGCCTGCCTGTCTGGGCCATGTGCCGGCCTTCTGCCTCATGCTCGTTGCGCCTACCCTAGCCGCTCGGGGCCGCAACTTCCAGTCCGGGCCGGCGAAGCACCGCCGCAGCGCCATCGCTCGATTGCTGCCGACGCCGCCGCGCAACTCACCCTGCCCGAAAAGCACGCAACCGACAGCGGCAGCAGCCGGTTCTGCTTAAGAACCGGGCAGAAAAGCAACACATCTTGCCGACGTGCCGGGCGAAGCGGAGGCCGCCGCTACGCTTCATCAACGGCTTATGAACAGAGCGAGTTGGTTGGCACGATGCTTGCTTCACCCTCTGCGGCAGCGCCGGGTGCGCCGTCAGCTAGCGATGGTGAGGGACGCATGAAATTGATCGTGTCGGTCATCAAGCCCTTCAAGCTGGAGGAGGTCCGCGAAGCGCTGACCGCCATCGGCGTGCAGGGCCTGATGGTGTCGGAGGTGAAGGGCTACGGCCGCCAGTCGGGGCATACGGAGATCTACCGCGGCGCCGAGTACGTCGTGAACTTCGTGCCGAAGGTGAAGCTCGAGCTCGTCGTGCCCGATGCCGCCGTGAACCAGGTCATCGACGCCCTCGCCCGCACGGCGAAGACGGGGAAGATCGGCGACGGCAAAATCTTTGTGCTCGATGTCGAACAGGCGATGCGCGTCAGGACCGGCGAGACCGGCGACGACGCGCTCTGAGCCGTCGAAGGATCAACCATAACGTGGGGATGAAGGACAACATGCTTAGAACAAAGATCATGCTCGGGCTGGTGGCGGCGGCGTCGCTCGCCGCCTACCCGGCGCTCGCGCAGGAGGCGGCGGAGGCCGTCGAAACCGTCAACGGGATGACGGCGGAGGAGGCGTCGCTCCACACGATCTTCATCCTCAACACGCTGCTCTTCCTGATCGGTGGCTTCCTGGTCTTCTTCATGGCGTGCGGCTTCTGCATGCTTGAATCGGGCCTGGTGCGCTCGAAGAACGTCACCATGCAGCTGACGAAGAACGTCGGCCTCTTCTCGGTCGCCTCGATCGCCTACTACCTGATCGGCTTCAACCTGATGTATCCGGGCGACTTCAACGGATGGCTCGCCTTCGGCAACCTGTTCTCGCCGACGGTGCTCGAGCCGGTCGGCGTCGCCGCCGAGGAGGTCTACGACATCGAGTACGCCTCGATCGGCTCGGACTTCTTCTTCCAGCTGATGTTCTGCGCGGCCACCGCCTCGATCGTCTCGGGCGCGCTTGCCGAGCGGATCAAGCTCGTGCCGTTCCTGATCTTCACCTTCCTTATCACCGCCTTCATCTACCCGATCCAGGCTTCCTGGTCCTGGGGCGAGGGCTGGCTCGACGAGATGGGCTTTGCCGACTTCGCGGGCTCGACCATCGTGCATTCGGTCGGCGGCTGGGCGGCGCTTGCGGGCGCGATCGTGCTCGGCGCGCGGACGGGCAAGTACGGACCGGACGGCCGGATGAACCTGATGCCCGGCTCGAACCTCGCACTTGCCACGCTCGGCATGTTCATCCTGTGGCTCGGCTGGTTCGGCTTCAACGGCGGCTCGCAGCTCGCGATGGGCACGATTTCGGACGTGGCCGACGTGAGCCGGATCTTCGCCAACACCAACGCGGCCGCGGCGGGCGGCGCGCTGACGGCGCTGGTCCTGACCATGGTGCTCTACAAGAAGTCGGACCTCACGCTGGTGCTGAACGGCGCGCTCGCCGGCCTCGTCTCGATCACCGCCGAGCCGCTGACGCCGGGCCTGGGTGCTGCCACGCTGATCGGCGCGGTCGGCGGCGTCATCGTGGTCTTCGCGGTGCCGATGCTCGACCGCTTCAAGATCGACGACGTGGTGGGCGCGATCCCGGTGCATCTGTTCGCCGGCATCTGGGGCACGCTCGCCGTCGTTCTCACCAACCCGGAAGCCAGCCTCGTCACCCAGATCATCGGCATCGCGGCGATCGGCGCCTACACCTTCGTGGCCGCGATGATCTTCTGGCTGCTGCTGAAGGCGATCATGGGCATCCGTGTCAGCCGTGAGGCGGAGATCAGTGGCCTCGACGTCGCGGAACTCGGCATGGAGGCCTACCCGGAGTTCTCGAAGGCTTCATGAGGTGCATCCCGAGAGCGGCGGTTCGCCGCCGCTCCGACTGGCCCGGGTCGCACCGCGATCCGGGCTCTTTTTCTGGAAAACCCGGCGTGCCCGGCCTTCTCGACAACAGGCCGGGCGCATGCGACAGAAGCGCCATGAGCCAGCCATACGACGACGTCGCCACCCGCATCCGCGCTCTGGTCGAGGGCGAAACCGACGAGATCGCGCTGATGGCGACCGTCGCTTGCGAGCTCTTCCACGGTGACGAGCGGCACGACTGGGTCGGCTTCTACCGGGTGACCGAGCCGGGCCTGCTGAAGATCGGCCCCTACCAGGGCGGGCACGGCTGCCTCGTCATCCCGTTCGAGCGCGGCGTGTGCGGTGCGGCGGCGCGGGAGCGGCGGAGCCGGGTGGTGCCGGACGTCGACGCCTTCCCGGGCCACATCGCATGTTCAAGCAAGACCCGGTCCGAGGTCGTGGTCCCGGTTCTCGACGCCGAGGACCGCCTCATCGCCGTCCTCGATATCGACAGCGACCGCCCCGCCGCCTTCGACGAGCAGGACGCCGCGGCCCTCGAGGCGCTGATGGCCGAGGTCTTCGGCCGCCGGTGAGCAGCTCCCTGCAAGAAGTCCGCACTTGGAGACCTTGCAGAAGTCTGTTTTCGCAGAGCAAAAGTGCTGACTCCGCCGATGCTGACCTTTCCACGGATGCGATCGGCGGCTCAACCCGAACGGACAGCCAGCGGACCTGAGGCCGCCGCCGGCCCCGCCTCAGTCTGCGGCTGCCCTTCGGCGGCCCTCTGCATCGACCGTGCGCAGCGCCGCGATCACGCGAGCGGGCGAGACGGCCTGGGGCGTGTTCCAGATCGTCTCGCCCTCGGCGCAGGCGCGCTCGGCCACCCGCGAGAGGTCGCCGTCGCTCGCCTCCCGAAGGCCGATGGCGCCGAGCGTCGTCGGCAGGCCGACCTCCTCGCAGAAGTCGAACACCTCGTCGATCAGCGCGCCCGGCCGGTCGGAGAGGACGGTCAGCGCCAGGGTGCCGATCGCCACCTTCTCGCCGTGCCAGTAGTCGTGCGTCGCATGCAGCTCCGTCAGGCCGTTGTGGATCGCGTGCGCGGCCCCGAGCCCACCGCTCTCGAAGCCGAGGCCCGACAAGAGGGTGTTCGCCTCCACGATCCGCTCGAGCGCCGGGGTCACCACCCCGCTTTCGCAGGCGTGGCGGGCGTGCAGCCCGTGCTCGAGAAGCACCTCGTAGCAGGTCCGGGCAAGGGCGTAGGCGGTGGCGGGGCCAAGGCGGCCGGTCATGTTCTTGCCGCGGGTCACGCGGCAGTCCTCTGCCTCGAACCATGTCGAGAGGGCGTCGCCCATGCCTGCCACCAGGAAGCGGACCGGCGCCCGCGCGATCACCGCAGTGTCGACGAGGACGACGTCAGGGTTGCGCGGCAGCACAAGGTAGCGCTTGAAGGCGCCGTCGGGGGTATAGACGACAGAGAGGGCGGAGGTCGGGGCGTCGGTCGACGCGATGGTCGGCACGATGACCACAGGCAGCCCGGCCGCGTGCGCGACCGCCTTGGCGGTGTCGAGCGCCTTGCCGCCGCCGATCCCGACGACCACGTCGGAGCCGGCCTCGCGCAGGCGTTCGGTCAGCCGGTCGATCTCCTCGTCGCTGCATTCGCCGTTCATCGCCTCGAGGGTTAACTCGACCCGATCGGCGAGCGCGCTGCGAATCTCCTCCCCCATGCTTTCGGCGACGAAGGGATCGACGATGCCGAAGGCGCGAGACCCGAGGCGGCCGGCCTCCTCCCCCAGCACGGAGAGCGCGCCCTCGCCCTGTACGTAGCGGCCGGGAAAGATGGCGGTCGTCAGCATGAGGTGCTCCTTTACTTGTTTACTTGCGTGGCGTCGTCGGTCACGGCGCCCGCCCGCCCCTGGCGCGGCGGCGCGGCCACTGTGCGCCAGTGGACATCCAGAGCGAGCGCCGCGCCTTGACGTGGCTCAAGCCCGAGGCGCTGCGAGGCCTCGAAGCGTGCCGCGGGCCAGCACCATGTGCCCCCACCTCTTCGAGAGCACCTCGGTCAGGCGCATCGTGCGCTTCGTCCAGCGCTGGCTGCCGTGAGCCCGGCGCTGGACCGATCCAGGCCCAGAGGACGCACGGCCGGAGCGATGCCGGAATCGCGATGAACGTTGGCGCCGGCCCCCCGAAACGGAAATTTGTCCTAGTAATTCTGGAAAATCTGGAAATACCTTCCTAGGATGAGCGGCAATCCCCGCCAGTCCAGGGAATTTAGACCAGATCGGCGGTTGCCTTCCAAGCGCCGATCCCTATCTTACCGGGCATGAGACTCACCTCGCTTGTGGAGATCAGACCCATGCCTGCGCCCTTCGCCCGACCCGGCGCGCTGCTCGCCGCTGCCGCCTTCGCCCTTGCCGCCACGCCCGCCCTCGCCGCGCCGGAGGGCTGGTCCAAGCTGCTTTCGCCGCAGGAGCTGGCCGCTCTGCTCGAAGCCGATACCGACAGCGAGATCCGCGTCCTGCAGGTCAGCGGCGCCGCCGAGAACGGCTTCATTCCCGGCGCCGTCTTCGCGCCCTATCCCGAGTGGCGCGGCCCGGCCGACAACCCAGGCGCCATTCCGGAGATCGACCAGTTCCACGCGATCCTCCACCGCACCGGCATCGAGGCCGACACGCCCGTCGTCGTTGTCCACCAGGGCGCGAGCCAGACCGACTTCGGCACCGCCGCACGGGTCTACTGGACCCTCAAGTCGCTCGGTGTCGAGGATCTCGCCATTCTCAACGGCGGGCTGAACGGCTGGAAGGCCGCGGGCTTGGGCGTCGAAGCCGACGAGGCTGGCGTCTTCCCGTCCGACTGGCGGCCCGAGCTGTCCGACGAGTGGCGTGTGACCTCCGCGGAACTCGCCGAGCTGATCGAGGCAGGCGAGGTCGCGAACCTCGTCGACGCTCGCCCGCCGGGCTTCTTCGAGGGCCTGCTCTGGCACGACGCCGCCGCCTCGCCCGGCACGCTGCCCGGCTCGGCCAACCTCACCTACGAGGTCTGGTTCGACGGCGACAGCTTCGTCTCGCCCGAGCGCGCCCGCGAGATCGCGATCGAAACCGGGCAGACCGACGCGCCGCTGACGGT
>SKOX01000451.1 GCA_007119835.1 Paracoccaceae bacterium | reverse complement strand
GCCGTCCGCGCCCGCGGCCTCGCCCTCCCAGGCGCCGGGAGCCACCGCGGCGGTGCCCTCCGGGCCGCCGCTGACGCAGGGCGAGAAGGACGGGCTCAAGTTCGCGATCCAGCGCTGCTGGAACGTGCCCGCCGGCCTGCGCGACGCCCACGAGCTGAGGATCACCGTGGCGGCCGAGCTTGCCGCCGACGGCGACGTGATCGCAAGCTCGGTGAGAATGATCGAGCCGGCCTCCGCGCCCGACGGGCGCTACGAGGCGGCATACCGCGCGGCCCGCAGCGCGCTGATCCGCTGCGGCCCCTATTCGGACCTTCCCCGCGACAAGTATGCCCAGTGGCGGAAGATAGAGGTCGTCTTCAACCCGGAAGGAATGGTGTCATGGTAGGACCCAGCCGCCGACAGCTCCTGATGGGCGCCGCCGCCGCGGTGGCGCTGCGCCCGTTCGCCGCCGCCGCGCAGGCGCCGCTCAGGATCGAGATCACCGACGGCGTGATCGAGCCGATGCCTTTCGCGATCCCGGCCTTCGTCCAGGAGGGCGGCGATGGCGAGCTTGCTCGGGATGTCACGCGGATCGTGCGGGACAACCTCGTCAACACCGGGCTCTTCCGCGAGATCCCGCCGAGTGCGCATATCGGGCGGGTCACGAACCTCGACGCGCCGGTGCAGTTCTCCGACTGGCGGGCGATCAGCGCCCAGGCGCTGGTCACCGGCGCGGCGCGTTCGAACGGGAACACGGTCTCGGTGCGCTTCCGGCTCTGGGACGTGGCGGCGCAGTCGCCGGTGGGCGAGGGGCTGCAGTTCGACGGCCCGCGCGAGACCTGGCGGCGGATGGGCCACAAGGTCGCCGACGCGGTCTACTCGCGGCTGACCGGCGAGGGCGGCTATTTCGACAGCCGCGTGGCCTTCGTCGCGGAGTCCGGTCCGAAGAACGCCCGGGTCAAGCAGCTCTCGGTGATGGACCAGGACGGCGCGAACGTCCGGGTGCTGACCGACGGCGGGACCCTGGTGCTCGCCCCGCGGCTGTCGCGCTCGGCGGACCGGCTGCTCTACACCAGCTACCAGGGCGGGCAGCCGCGCGTCGTGCTGATGGATGCCCCCAGCGGCCAGCGTCGGGTCCTCGAATCGATCCGCGGCATGTCGTTCGCGCCCACCTTCTCGCCCGACGGCCGGCGCGCGGTCTATTCGGCGAGCGAGGGCGGGGCGACCAACATCTTCACCATCGACCTCGGCTCGGGCGCGACGACCCGGCTCACCCAGAGCTCGACCATCGACACCGCGCCCTCCTACTCGCCGGATGCGAGCCAGATCGTCTTCGAGAGCGACCGCGGCGGCACCCAGCAGCTCTACGTCATGGCAGCGGGCGGCGGCGAGGCGCGGCGCATCTCCTTCGGCGAGGGGCGCTACGCCACGCCGGTCTGGTCGCCGAGGGGCGACCTCGTCGCCTTCACCAAGATGGTCGGCGGGCGCTTCCACATCGGGGTGATGCGCCTCGACGGATCGGGCGAGCGCCTGCTCACGGCCTCCTATCTCGACGAGGGGCCGACCTGGGCGCCGAACGGGCGCGTGCTGATGTTCTACCGCGAGACACCCGGGGAGACGGGCGGGCCGCGGCTCCATTCGGTCGACGTGACGGGCCGCAACCTGCGCCCGATCCCGACCCAGGGTTTCGCCTCCGACCCGTCGTGGTCGGGGCTTCTGAGCTGAGGCAGGCAGGACCCTGCGGGGTCTGAGACAAGAGGAAAGAGAGCCATGAGACTTTCGACCGCAGGCGCGCTTCTCGCCGTCGCGATCCTTGCCGCGGGGTGCGGCGGGCGGGCCGGCACCGGCGCGGGCGAGCTCGGCATGGGAACGGGTTTCGACGGCGCCGCACCCGGGATGGGCGCGGGCGCCGGCGCAGGCGCCGGGTTCGGCGCCGGTGGCGTCGGCACCAGCACGCTGCCGGGCACCGACATTGCCGACCGCGTGTTCTTCGCGGTCGACCAGTCGACGCTCAGCCCCGAAGCGACCGCCACGCTCAGCCGCCAGGTTCCGTGGCTGATGCAGAACTCGAGCATGCCGATCACCATCGAGGGCCATGCCGACGAGCGCGGCACCCGCGAGTACAACATCGCGCTCTCGGCCCGCCGCGCCGCGGCGGTGCGCAACTACATGGTCGCGAACGGCATCCCGGACGCGCGGATCTCGACGACCCCCTTCGGCCGCGAGCGTCCGGTTGCGACATGCCCGAGCGAGAGCTGCTGGAGCCAGAACCGCCGGGCTGTCACGGTTGTTACTGGCGCGCCCGGCGTCTGATCGCGTACAGGCTCGGGCGAATCGCGAGGAGAGACGAGATGGCACGGTGCTTCGACGGCATCCGGATGCGCATGGTGGCGGCGGTCGTGGCGATCGGCGTCGCCCTGCCCGGGGCGGCCTTCGCGGCCGAGCAGAACGTCGCCGACATCCGCGCGGAGCTGACGCTGCTCAGCCGGCAGGTACAGGAGGTCCGGGAGGCGCTCGTCGCCACCGGATCCGCCCGCGGCCTGCCGCAGGACCCGGCGACCGCCTTCCAGCGCCTCGACCAGCTCGAGGACGTGCTGCGGCGGCTGACCAACCGGGTGGACGTGCTGGTCAACGACCTCAACCGCGTGGTGCAGGACGCCTCCAACCGGGTCGACGACATCGAGTTCCGTCTGACCGAGCTCGAGGGAGGCGACGTGAGCCTGCTCGGCCGCGGCGAGCCCCTGGGCGGCGGGATCACCCAGCCGCAGGTCCCGCCGGTGGCCGCGCTGACCGGGCAGGGGGGCCAGCAAGCCCTCGACATGCGCCTCGGCCGCCTCGCCCCGCATCCG
>SKOX01000115.1 GCA_007119835.1 Paracoccaceae bacterium | reverse complement strand
GGCTGATCGAAAAGAACGGCCACCTCAGCCCGCACGCCATGCGCCGACAGCACAACCTTGCGACCATCCCAATGGCCGCGTAACGCAACCGAGTGTCCAAGGAACCGGGTCCGGTTCAACCGATGCGCCGCCTACGGCGGCAGATCGCGGGTCGACTCCGAATGGTCCACCCGGCGACGCCGCCCGGAGCAGGCGCCGGCGACCTCGCCGGCGGAAATGCCCGTCCGCCCGGAAGATCGCGATGATGCTCCCGCGCAGGGTGATCATTTCACCAGGGTGCGACGCGATCACAGTGGCGATCGTCAAGAGCGCGGTACCCGGCCTCGCTGCGTCCCGCCATCTCCTCGAGCGGCTTCAGGCGATGATCCGACGACGGTAGGCGAACGGCCTCGAAGCATGGCTCAACGATGCCTCCGCTGGTCCCATTGCCAGGTTCGCTCGCGGCCTGCGCGCTGATCAGCCGGCCGCCGCCGCGGCGCTCCGCCTGCCATAGGCCAACGGCCAAACCGGAAGCCACATCACCGAGCTGAAGCTCGCGCCAGATGTACGGCCGCGCCAAGCTTGACCTCCTCAGCGCGCGGTTTCTTGGTGCCGCATGATCTGTACGGACCTGCACTGAGTGTGAGGCTGAGGCCAATCTACATCGCTGCTCAAGCTCAAGCCTCTCGGAATGCTCGCTTGAAGTAGTCCGCCAGCGGCTTCACAAGGTAGCTGATTGGCGAGCGCGACGTTGTTTCGATGAAGGTTTCCACCGGCATCCCCGGCAGGAGGGTGAGGCCGTCGAGCCCCGCCTGAGAGGTCTCGTCGACTTGGATCTCGGCGCGGTAGTATTTCTCGCCCGTCCGTTCGTCCGTGAATGCGTCGGCCGAAACTGCCGCAACCGAACCACCAACCTCCGGTGTGGTTCTGGCGCTGAAGGCGGAGAAGCGCAGAAGTGCCCGCTGGCCGGGTCGTACACTATCGATGTCGGTCGGCGCGATCCTCGCCCGCACGACCAGCGGCATGGTCCTTGGCACGATGAACATGACCGGCTCGGCGGGCCTTAGGACGGCACGCACAGTGTCGACGGTCGAGCCGTAGACAATGCCCGACGCCGGCGCCCGCAGTTCGAGGCGGTCCAGTTCCTCGCGCAACGTTGTCCGCCTCTCGCGCAGCTCGATTTCGCGAAACTCGAGGTCGCGTAACTCGGCGATTGCTGCCCTGCGCCACTCGGTTCCGAGTCGCAGGTTCTCGATCTCGACTTCGGCAATCTTCGCCGCAGCCTCGGCGACTGCCGCATCGATCTGGCCCTCGATACCGTGGAGGCGGGCGAGCTCCCGCTGAGGGGTCAGGAGCTGGGTCTGGCGGGTCAGTCCTTGGGCAAAGAGGGTTTCCTGCGCAGCGATCTCCTGGGAAAGCAGTTCGGCCTGCACCGCCGTCGCCGCACGCTGTGCAGACATGCCGCCAATCTGTTGCCGGATCTGTTCGACCCGCTCGCCGAGCGCCGCGGCCTCCTCGTCGCGCATCCGCCAATGCGCCTCGAATTGCTGGGTCTGAGCCTCGAGCAGCGCGGCTCTGTGCGGCAAGAGTGCCGCCCAATTCTGAAGCTCGGTATCGAAAACGACGTGGTTCAAATCGTCGCGTTCCGCAGCGAGACGGCTTTTGCGTGCGAGAATCTCGTAGAACTGACCCTCGACGACGGCAAGCTCGGAGACGAGGCGGTCTTCGTCAAGCCGCACCAGAACGTCGCCTTCCTCGACCTCATCGCCGTCGCGCACCAGTATGGCGGCGATAACCCCTCCGGTAGGGTGCTGGACGACCTGCCGATTGCCCTCGACCTCAAGCGTGCCGGCCGCGATGACGGCGCCGCTGATGTGGGCGAACGCGGACCAAGCCCCGAGACCGAAGACGAGCAGAATTAGCGCCAGATAACCCATGATCAGGTGGCGTCCCACCGGCCATCGACCGTCCGCGGTCATGCCCCGCCCTCCGCAGGCATGCGCTCCGCAAGCTGGGCATAGTTGCGCACCTGCGCCCTCAGGACCTCCTCGCGCGGGCCGAACGCCTTCTGCGTGCCATTCTCCAGCATGAGGATGAGGTCGCACTCAGCGATGCCGGCCGGGCGATGTGACATAATGACGACCGCGCCACCTTCGGCCTTGGTTTGGCGCACCGCGCGATTGAGGGCATCAGATCCCGCGGCGTCGAGGCTCGAGTTCGGCTCGTCGAGCACAAGTAGGACAGGGGCCCCATAGAGGGCGCGGGCAAGCCCAATCCGCTGCTTCTGCCCTCCTGATAGTCGGGCGCCGCCGACCGCAACCAGCGTGTCGTAGCCCTGAGGCAGGCTGAGGATCATCTCATGCGCGCCAGCCTTCTTCGCGGCAGACACCACAGCTTCAGGATCCGCCTGCTCGTCGAGCCGTGCGATGTTTTCGGAGACTGTTCCTTCGAAAAGCATCACGTCCTGCGGCAGATAGCCAATCAATCGGCCGAGCGTATCCATGTCGTACTGACTGAGTGTCGCGCCGTCGAGGCGGACACTCCCCGCGGCCGGCCGCCAGAGGCCGGTCAGCACCCGCGCCAGCGTCGACTTGCCGGCAGCGCTGACGCCGATGACCCCGAGCGCCTGGCCGGGCTCGAGCGAAAAAGAGAGCATCCTGAGGCTCGCGGTCTTTGCCTCGGGAGGAAAGACGGTAATCTGCTCGACCCTCAAGTGCGCCTGCGGCCGCGGCAGCGGCGTTACCGGCGCCGCCTGGGGCGTGGATGCAAGCAAGTTGTTCAGATTCGCCCAGCCCGATCTCGCCCGAAGCACCATCGGCCAGCCCGCGATCGCCTGCTCGACCGGCGCGAGCGCGCGGCCAAGCAGGATCG
>SKOX01000095.1 GCA_007119835.1 Paracoccaceae bacterium | reverse complement strand
GGTCTATGGCCGCTACGGCACCGAGGTCCGGAGCGAGGGCGACAGGCTTGTCGTCGATGATGCGAGCTACCGCATCCTCAACGAGAAGGACCCGAGCCAGCTGCCGTGGCGCGACATGGGCGTCGACCTGGTCTTCGAGTGCACCGGGGTGTTCACCAAGCGCGACGAGCTGGAGAAGCATCTCCAGGCCGGTGCCAAGCAGGTCATCCTGTCCGCGCCGGCCAAGAGCGAGGGCGTGCCGTTCGTCGTCCACGGCTCGAATGCGGCCGAGGGCGAGCCGATCATCTCGTGCGCGAGCTGCACGACGAACTGCATCACGCCGGTGATCGAGGTCTTCGGCCGCCGTCTCGGCTTGCGCAAGGCGGTGATGACCACGATCCACGCCTACACGATCTCCCAGGCGGTGGTCGATGCGCCGGCGAGCAAGTGGCGTCGTGGCCGGGCTGCGGCGGCGAATTTCGTGCCGACCACGACCGGGGCCGCGAAGGCGACGACCAAGGTTCTGCCGGACTACAAGGGCAAGTTCGACGGCGTGGCGATCCGCGGTCCGGTCGCGGCAGGCTCGATCGCGGACATCACCATCGTGAGCGAGCGTCCGACGTCGGTGGAGGAAGTGAACGGCATCTTCGAGGAGGAGGCCGGCAGCGAGCGGTATGCCTGGGTCCTCGGCGTGACCCATGATCCGATCGTCTCGTCGGACGTCATCAGGGATCCGCGCGCCTCGATCGTCGACCTGACGATGACCCAGGTCGTCGACGGCGACCTTGTCAAGATCATGAGCTGGTACGACAACGAGTGGGGCTACGCCGCGCAGATGGTGCGCGAGGCGCTGCGCCCGTTCCAGGCGGGATGATCGCGCCTCGGTCCGTCGCACGCGCTGTGCGGCGGACCGAGGCCGGGAAGAGTGAGAAACATGGCGGACGAAGACAACGACGCTTCCGAAAAGAAGGCGTGGCATGCGCTGTCGGCCAAGGACGCAACGGCCACGCTCGACGTCGATCCCGAAAGCGGGCTCGACGACAACGAGGTCAAGAAACGTCGCGAGCGGTTCGGCGAGAACCGCCTCGAGGCGGGAAGCCAGCGCTCGTCTCTGCAGCGCTTCATCAGCCAGTTCAACAACCTCTTCATCTACCTGCTGCTGATCGCGGGCGTGGTCACGGGGCTGCTGGGAGAATACCTCGACAGCGGCGTGATCTTCGGCGTCGTGCTGATCATCGCCATCATCGGCTTCATCCAGGAGGGCAAGGCCGAGCGGGCCCTGGAGAGCGTCCAGAAGATCCTCTCCCACGAGGCGCGGGTGATCCGCGGCGGCAAACGCCAGAAGGTTTCGGCCGAGGAACTGGTGCCCGGCGACATCGTGCAGCTCGACGCGGGCGACCGCGTGCCGGCCGACCTGAGGCTGCTGAAGGCCAAGAACCTGCAGACCCAGGAGGCCGCGCTCACCGGCGAGTCCACCGCAGTCGAGAAGTCGACCGATCCGGTGGAGGAGGATGCCGATATCGGCGACCGCTCCAGTCTCGCCCATTCCGGAACGGTCGTGACGTCCGGACAGGCCACCGGTGTCGTTGCCCGGATCGGCGAGCAGACCGAGATCGGCCGGATCAGCGGGATGCTGTCCGAGGTGGAAAGCCTCAAGACGCCGCTGATGCGCCGGCTCGACGCCTTCACCAAGACGCTCAGCATCGCGATCGTGGCGCTCGCCGCCCTGACCTTTGGCATCGGCACGCTGCTCTGGGGCCGGGACTGGGGCGAGATGTTCTTCGCCGCGGTCTCGATCGCCGTGGCCGCCATTCCCGAGGGGCTTCCCGCGGTGATGACCGTGACGCTCGCCATCGGCGTCGAGCGGATGGCGAAGCGGAACGCGATCATCCGCAAGCTCCCCGCGGTCGAGACGCTGGGTGCGGTCACCACGATCTGCGCCGACAAGACCGGCACGCTCACCCGCAACGAGATGACGGCGAAGACCGTGCGCACGGCGGCGACCGAGGTGGAGGTCGAGGGTGTCGGCTACGACCCCGAGGGCGGCTTCACCATCGACGGCGAGGCGGTGGACCCTGCCGAGCACGGTGATGTGCTCGAGATGCTCCGCATCGGGCTTTTGTGCAACGACGCGGAGCTGACGAGGAAGGACGGGGCCTGGCACCCCGAGGGCGACCCGATGGAGGCCGCGCTGATCGTGCTCGCCCGGAAGGCGGAGTTCGATCCCGAGGCCGAAGCCAAGGACCATCCCCGGACCGATGCGATCCCCTTCGCCTCCGAGCGGCGCTACATGGCGACGCTGCACCACGACCACGAGGGAAACCATTTCGTCTACGTGAAGGGCGCGCCCGAGCGGCTGCTCGAGATGTGCAGCAAGGAGCTGCACGACGGCGAGCTGCGCGACCTCGACCCCGAGCGCTGGCAGGTGTGGGCCGACGAGATCGCCGACCGCGGCCAGCGGTTGCTGGCGGCCGCGCGCAAGGACGTGGGCGAGATGTCGGAGCTCGTCGAGGAGGAGGTCGAGCGCGATCTGGTCTTTCTCGGCTTCTTCGGGCTGATCGACCCGGCGCGCGACGAGGCGATCCGCTCGGTCGGCATCTGCCACGACGCCGGCATCCGCGTGAAGATGATCACCGGCGACCACGCCAAGACCGCCGCCGCGGTCGCCCGCGAACTCGGCATCGCGAACACCGAACGCGTACTCACCGGGCGCGAGCTTGAGGAGATCGGCGACGACGACCTGCGCGCGCATGCCGTCGCGGTCGATGTCTTCGCCCGCGCCAGCCCCGAGCACAAGTTGCGGCTGGTGAAGGCGCTGCAATCCGAGGGCGAGATCGTTGCGATGACCGGCGACGGCGTCAACGACGCGCCGG
>SKOX01000159.1 GCA_007119835.1 Paracoccaceae bacterium | reverse complement strand
TCGGTCGGCATCTGCCACGACGCCGGCATCCGCGTGAAGATGATCACCGGCGACCACGCCAAGACCGCCGCCGCGGTCGCCCGGGAGCTCGGCATCGCGAACACCGACCGGGTGCTCACGGGACGTGAGCTCGAGCAGATCGCCGACGAAGATCTCCCCCGTAATGCGGAAGAAGTCGACGTCTTCGCCCGGGCCAGTCCGGAGCACAAGCTGAGGCTGGTGAAGGCGCTTCAGTCCGAGGGCCAGATCGTCGCCATGACCGGCGACGGCGTCAACGACGCCCCTGCGCTCAAGCGCGCCGACATCGGGATCGCGATGGGCCAGAAGGGCACCGAGGCGGCGCGCGAGGCCTCGGCCATGGTGCTGGCCGACGACAACTTCGCGTCGATCGAGCGGGCGGTGGAGGAAGGCCGGGTCGTCTACGACAATCTGCGCAAGTCGATCCTCTTCCTCCTGCCGACGAACTTCGCGCAGGCCTTCATCATCGTCCTCGCGATCCTGCTCGGCCTGATGCTGCCGGTGACGCCGGTCCAGATCCTGTGGGTCAACATGGTCACCGCGGTGACCCTCGGCATCGCCTTCGCGTGGGAGAAGGCGGAGGGCGACCTGATGGCGCGACCGCCCCACCCGACGAACGAGCCGCTGCTCACGGGCTTCGTCCTGTGGCGCACCGTCTTCGTTGGCCTTCTGCTCCTGAGCGGAGCCGGCCTGCTCTTCTACTTCGAGCAGCAGGACCCGGACACGACGATCGAGCACGCCCGGACGCTGGCGGTGAATGCCCTCGTCCTGGGGCAGGTGTTCTACTTGCTCAACACGCGATCGTTCCGCGCGCCGGCCTACACGCTCTCGGGTCTGACGGGGAACCCGGTGGTGCTGATCGCGATCGGCGCGATCGTCGTGCTGCAGCTGCTCCTGACCTACGCGCCGTTCATGAACGTGCTTTTCGACACGGCGCCGCTCGGTGCCCGGGACTGGTTGCTCTGCATTGCCGTCGGCGTCGCGGTCTTCGCGCTCGTCGAAGGCGAGAAGATGCTTCAGCGTCAGGGGCTCCTGCCATTCGCGCGGCAGGAGGACGAGCGCCCCACCGAGGGCCGGGCGCAGAGAGATGACCGAGCCGAGGAGGCGGAGATGACGAAGGAAGACGACGACAAGCGGGAGAAGCCCGATCGTGAGGACGAGAAGGCTCGCGACGGGCGCGAGGCGAAGGGCGACGACGAAGAGGGGCGAGAGGAAGAGGAGCGAAAGGCGGAAAAGGACAGCGGCGAGAAGGAGCGAAAGGCAGAGAAGGGCGGCGCAAAGGCCGAGGAGCAGGAGGCGGAGGACCATCGCGACGATGCGGCCGCCGCCGAGGCAGAGGCCCGCAGACGGCTCGCGGAGAAGGACCGCGAGATCGCGGTGGCAAAGCTCGAGATCGCGGAGGCCGAGCGCCGGATCATCGAGGCCGACATGGCGCTCCGGCAGGGCGGCGCCAACTCGCGCAAGTCGGACGAGCGCGGCGACAAGGGAGAAAGCTGATGGTCCCGCGAAAGGATCGGCCGGCCGGCGGAATGCGGCTCGAAGCCGTCTTGTTCGACATGGACGGCGTGATCACCGACACGGCCGAGGCCCACATGGCTGCGTGGAAGCGGCTTTTCGACGCGTATCTGCGCGAGCGCGACAGCGCGGCCGAGCCGTTCTCCGCGGCCGACTACCGGCGGTATGTCGACGGCAAGCCGCGCTACGACGGCGTGGAGAGCTTCCTGAAGTCCCGCGGCATCGAGCTCCCGTTCGGCGATCCGGAGGACGGTCCCGACACGGAGACCGTGTGCGGGCTCGGCAACCGCAAGAACCGGCACTTCAGGGAGTGGCTTTCGGAGAACGCGGTCGCTGTGTTCCCCGGCAGCCGCGCCCTTCTTGACGATCTGGAAGGTGCGGGAATACGCGCCGCCGTCTTCTCCTCCAGCCGGAACGCCGGCGACGTGCTCGCCAGCGCGGGCATGCTCGAGCGGTTCGAGGTGAAGATCGACGGCGAGGACATGGCCGAGGCCGACCTGCCCGGAAAGCCCGACCCCGCGATCATGCTGCGCGCCGCCGAACGGCTCGGCGTGGCGCCCGGGAACTGCGCGGTCGTCGAGGACGCGGTCTCCGGGGTGGAGGCGGGCGCGGCCGGCGATTTCGCTAAGGTCATCGGCGTCGGCCGCGAGGACGTGGCCGAGCTCGAAGAGGCCGGCGCCGATCTCGTCGTTGCAGACCTGGCCGAGCTCGCCGTCGCGGAGGGGCCGAGCCTGGTCGCGCGCACGCTCGGCTCGACGCCGCTCGTCCGGGAGGCGCGGGACGCCTTCAAGGCGCAGGCTTCTGGCAAGCGTCTCGCCGTCTTCCTCGACTATGACGGTACGCTGACGCCGATCGTGGAGAACCCCGAGGACGCGACGCTTGGCGAAGGGATGCGAGCGGCCCTGTCGCGCCTCGCCGCGCGGGTGCCGGTCGCGATCGTGAGCGGCCGTGACCTCAAGGACGTGCAGGGTTTCGTCCGGGACGACCAGCTCTACTACGCCGGCAGCCACGGCTTCGACCTCGCAGGCCCGAACGGCTGGCAGGAGGTGGTGGAGAAGGGGGAAGCGTTCCTCCCCACCCTGGAAGCCGCCAGCGATGCCCTCGAGGAGCGGCTGGCCTCCGTCGAAGGCGCCCGGGTCGAGCGCAAGCGTTTCTCGCTCGCGGTGCATTTCCGGCAGGTCTCCGAAGCCGACGAGGCGACGGTCGCCGACGCGGTGCGGGAAACGATCGCGCAGCACGACGACCTGCGTGCGTCCGGCGGCAAGAAGGTCTTCGACATCAAGCCGCGCGTCGACTGGCACAAGGGGCGTGCCGTGCTGTCGCTGCTGAAGAAGCTCGACCTCGACCGCCCGGACGTCCTGCCGATCTACGTCGGCGACGACACCACCGACGAGGACGCCTTCCGCTCGTTGAGCGACCGCGGCCTCGGCGTCGTGGTGCGCGACGGCGCGGATCGCCGCACCTCCGCCCGCTTCGCCCTCGAGGACACCGATGCCGTGGAGCGCTTCCTCCTGTGGCTTGCGGACGAAATCGCCGGGGAGGCGATGGAATGAACGACTGGACACTTGCCTACGATCGCTACCAGCCGGAGCGGGAAGGCGTGCACGAGGCGCTCTGCACGCTCGGCAACGGCTATGTCTGCACCCGCGGTGCGGCGCCGGACTGCTCCGCAGACGACGTGCATTATCCCGGCACCTATGTCGCGGGCCTTTACAACCGGCGGACCAGCGAGGTCGAGGGGCGCGACATCGAGAACGAGGACCTCGTCAACCTGCCCAACTGGCTCGTGCTGACGCTGCGGATCGACGGCGGCGAGTGGGTCCGGATCGACGACCTCGAGCTTCTCGACTACAGGCAGGAACTCTGTCTGCGGGACGGCACCCTGACGCGGCGCCTGCGCCTTCGCGACGGCGAGGGGCGCACGATCGGCTGGCACGAGCGCCGCCTCGTCAGCATGGCCGAGAAGCACCTCGCGGGCCTCGCGCTCGAGATCACCGCCGAAGACTGGTCGGGACGGCTCGAGATCCGATCGGCGCTCGACGGGACGGTGGTCAACGACAACGTCGCCCGCTACCGCGGGCTGGAGAACCGGCACCTGGAGCAACTCGGGACGGACGTGCCGCAGGACGAAATGATCCTCCTGCGCGTGCGGACCAACACCTCCCGGATCGAGATCGTCGAGGCGGCGCGCACGCGCCTCTACCGCAATGGCGAGCTGGCCGAGGTCGCGCGACGGACCGAACGGGCCGACGGCTGGATCGGGCAGGACGTCGGGCTCGATCTCGGAGAGGGCGAGGCGGTCTCGGTCGAGAAGATCGTCGCGATCTTCACCTCGCGGGACAATGCCATCGCCGAACCCGCGATCGCCGCGCGCGAGGCCGCCGCGGCTGCGGGGCGCTTCGATGAACTGCTGGCCGCCCACGCCGAGGCCTGGAACGATCGCTGGGACGACTTCGACATGGTGATCCGGCTTCATCCGATCGACGAGGTCGAGATGAAGCTGAGGCTTCACGTCTTCCATCTGCTTCAGTCGGTCTCGGAGAACTCGATCGACAGTGACATCGGCGTGCCGGCGCGCGGCTGGCACGGCGAGGCCTATCGCGGCCACATCTTCTGGGACGAGCTCTTCATCCTGCCGTTCCTCAACCTGCGCCGTCCGGTCATCACCCGCGCGCTGCTCAAGTACCGCTTCCGCCGGCTTGCCGCCGCGCGGAAGCACGCGCGGGAAGAGGGCTTCGAGGGCGCGCTCTTCCCGTGGCAGTCCGGCTCCGACGGCCGCGAGGAGAGCCAGGTGCTGCACCTCAACCCGAAGTCCGGGGAGTGGGTGCCCGACAACACCCACCGCCAGCGGCACGTCAACGCCGCCATCGCCTACAACATCTGGCGCTACTACGAGGTGACGGCCGACAGCGAGTTCATGCGCGACTACGGCGCGGAGATGTTCCTCGAGATCGCGCGCTTCTGGGCCTCGATCGCGGAGGAGCGCCCCGACGGCCGCTTCGGCATCCGCGAGGTGATGGGTCCCGACGAGTTCCAGACCGGCTATCCCGGACTTTCCCCGGAGGAGGAGCGCGGTATCGACAACAACGCCTACACCAACGTGATGGCGTGTTTCATCCTCCGGCATGCGGTGGACGTCCTCGAGAGCCTGCCCCCGCGGGCCCGCCACCGGCTGTGCGAGCGCCTCGGGATCGACGACGCGGAGCTTGCGCGCTACGATGAGATCAGCCGCCGCCTGTTCGTTCCGTTCCACGGCGACGGCATCATTTCCCAGTTCGAGGGCTACGAGAAGCTCGAGGAATTCGACTGGGACGGCTATCGCGAGAAACACGGGGACATCCACCGGCTCGACCGCATCCTCGGCGCGGAAGGCGACAGCCCGAACCGCTACAAGGCCTCGAAGCAGGCCGACGTGCTGATGCTCTTCTACCTCTTCTCGACGGAGGAACTGGCCCTCCTTTTCGAGCGGCTTGGCTACGGCTTCGAGCCGGGGTGGATCACGAAGAACATCGACTACTACCTCGCGCGAACATCGCACGGCTCGACGCTGAGCCTCGTCGTCCACTCCTGGGTGCTGATCCGGTCCGACCGGCCGATGTCGTGGAAGCTCCTGGGGCACGCACTCGACGCGGATATCGCGGACATCCAGGGCGGCACCACCCAGGAGGGCATCCACCTCGGGGCCATGGCGGGCACCGTCGACATCTTCCAGCGCTGCCTGACCGGGCTCGAGGTCCGCGGCGGAACGCTGCTCGTCAATCCGCTGCTGCCGGAGGGTCTGGATGAGCTGCGGCTGCGGATCCACTTCCGCGGGCACGACATCCAGATCATTGCCGACCGCAGGAGCGTCGAGGTCGCGGCGCAGCCGACGGCGGCCGCGCCGGTCCAGGTCGGCTATCGCGGGCATTTCCGGCAACTCGCCCCCGGCGCCCGCACCCGGTTCGAGCTGATCGAGCGGGCGGCGCGGGCCAGTGGCCAGTGCGATGAGAACAGACGGCAACTCGAGCAAGCGGAGGCAGCAATCCATGACGGATGACAATGACGCAGCCCTGGTCGCCTGGTTCAAGGACCTGGGCCGCGAGGATACCGACCGGGTCGGGGGCAAGAACTCGTCGCTCGGGGAGATGATCAAGGCCCTGCGTGACCGTGGCATCGCTGTTCCGGAAGGCTTCGCCACCACAGCCACGGCCTACTGGTCCTTCATCGAGGCCAACGAACTGCAGGATCGGATCGCGGAGCAGATCGGCAAGCTGAAAGGCGACCGCAGCAACCTGCGCACCGTCGGCGACGCAATCCGCAAGCTGATCCTCAAGGGCGAGATGCCCGCCGCGCTGGTCGAGGAGATCCGGCGCTGTTACGCCGAGATGGGCCAGCACGCCGGCGAGGAGGACCTCAGCGTCGCGGTGCGCAGTTCCGCCACCGCCGAGGATCTGCCGGAGGCGAGCTTCGCCGGCCAGCTCGAGAGCTTTCTCAACGTCCAGGGCGCCGACAAGCTCCTCGAGATCTGCAAGCGCTGTTTCGCCTCGCTGTTCACCGACCGCGCCATAGCCTACCGCGAGGACCGCGGATTCGATCACCTGAAGATCGCGCTCTCGGTCGGCGTTCAGCGCATGGTGCGTGCCGACACGGCCGGCGCCGGCGTGATGTTCTCGATCGACACCGAGACCGGCTTCCCCCGCACGGTGCTGATCAACGGCAACTGGGGCCTCGGCGAGACCGTCGTGCAGGGCACCGCCGACCCGGACGAATACCACGTCTTCAAGCCGCTCCTGGGCAATCCCGAGCTGCGGCCGATCATCGAGAAGCGGCTGGGCTCCAAGGAGCAGAAGATGGTCTACGCCGCCAAGGGCTCCTCGGAACTCGCGAAGACCAGCGATGAGGAGCGCGGCTCGTTCGTGCTCGCCGACGACGAGGTGCTGACGCTCGCCCGCTGGGCCTGCGAGATCGAGGACCATTACGGCCAGCCCATGGACATCGAATGGGCCAAGGACGGCGAGACCGGCGGGCTCTTCATCGTGCAGGCCCGCCCGGAGACGGTGCAGGCCCGCCGCGGCGGCGGCAGCATCGAGACCTACCACGTCTCGGGCACCGGCGAGCGCCTGCTGACCGGCACGAGCATCGGCGACGCCGCCGCGGCCGGCGAGGCGCATGTAATCAAGAGCCCCAAGGAGGGCGACCGCTTCCCCGAGGGCGGCATTCTCGTCACCGGCCAGACCGACCCCGACTGGGTGCCGCTGATGAAGCGCGCCGCCGCCATCGTCACCGACCACGGCGGGCGCACCTCCCACGCGGCCATCGTCAGCCGCGAGCTCGGCCTGCCGGCCGTCATCGGCACCGGCAAGGCGACCAGCACCCTGAAGGACAAGCAGGAGATCACCGTCTCCTGTACCGAGGGCGACGAAGGTCACATCTACGCCGGCATCGCCGAGATCGAGGTCGAGGAGGTCGACCTGAGCGACATCCCCGACACCGACACCAAGATCATGCTCAACATCGGCAACCCCTCCGCCGCCTTCAGCTGGTGGCGCCTGCCGAGCGACGGCGTCGGGCTCGCGCGGCTGGAATTCCTGATCAACAACGCGATCAAGGTCCACCCGATGGCGCTCGCCCATTTCGACAAGGTCGAGGACAAGGACGCGCGCAAGGAGATCGAGGCGCTGACCCGCGGCTATCCGTCGAAGCCCGAATACTTCATCGACAAGCTCGCCCGCGGCATCGCCCGCGTCGCCGCCGCCCATCACCCGAACCCGGTGATCGTGCGGCTCTCCGATTTCAAGACCAACGAATACGCCGACCTCGTCGGCGGCCGCCAGTTCGAGCCCGAGGAGGAGAACCCGATGCTCGGCTGGCGCGGGGCGAGCCGATACTACGACGAGGACTACCGCGACGGCTTCGCGCTGGAATGCGCCGCCATCCGCAAGGCGCGCGAGGAGATCGGCCTCGAGAACGTCATCGTCATGGTGCCGTTCTGCCGCACCGTCGGCGAGGCCGACCACGTCCTGCAGGTGATGAGCGACAACGGCCTGATCCGCGGCCGCGCCGGCCTGCAGATCTACGTCATGGCCGAGATCCCCTCGAACGTCATCCTCGCCGACGCGTTCGCCGAGCGCTTCGACGGCTTCTCCATCGGCTCGAACGACCTCACCCAGCTCGTGCTCGGCGTCGACCGGGACTCCGACAAGCTGAAGGCGCTGTTCGACGAGCGCGACCCGGCCGTGAAGCGGATGATCGCCCGCCTGATCGAGGAGGCGCACCGGCACGACACCAAGGTCGGGCTCTGCGGGCAGGTGCCGAGCGACCACCCCGACTTCGCGCATTTCCTCGTCGAGGCCGGGATCGACTCGATCTCGGTGACCCCGGACAGCTTCCTCAAGGTGAAGACCGAGGTCGCCGCCGCCGAGGCGCGGCGCCGCGGCTGATCGCACGCCAGGGAAAGGACGCACGATGAAGATCGCCATGTTCGAGATCGAGCCTTGGGAGCGCGAGGCCTTCGCCGCGCTCGAGAAGGACCACGAGATCGTCTATCGCGAGGGCCAGCTCGACGCGGAGGCCGCGCAGGAGGTGGCCGACGCCGAGATCCTCTCGGTGTTCATTTACTCCCAGCTCGATCGCGACCTGCTCGACCGCTTCGACCGGCTCAAGCTGATCGCGACGCGCTCGACCGGCGTCGACCACATCGACATCGAGCGCTGCGGCGAGCGTGACATCACAGTGGCGAACGTGCCGACCTATGGCGGCCACGTCGTCGCCGAGCACACCTTCGCGCTGCTGCTCGCGATCTCGCACCAGCTGGTCGAGGCGGTCGACCGCACCCGCCGCGGCGACTTCTCGCTGCAGGGCCTCAGCGGCTTCGATCTGCACGGCCGCACGATGGGCGTCGTTGGCACCGGCGACATCGGCGGCAACGTCGCCCGGATCGCGCGGGGCTTCGGCATGGAGGTGCTCGCCTTCGACACCAAGCCGCGACAGGAGCTCGCCGAGGAGACCGGCCTCACGTATGTCGATTTGCCCGAGCTCCTCTCCCGCTCGGACGTCGTCTCGCTCCACGTCCCCGCGACAAGCGGCACCGAGAAGATGATCTCCCACGACGAGTTCGCCGCAATGAAGCCGGGGGTGGTGCTCCTCAACACCGCCCGCGGCACCGTCGTCGACACCGAGGCGCTCCTCAAGGCGCTCTCCGATGGTCGTGTCGCCGCGGCCGGTCTCGACGTGCTGCCGGAGGAGCCGACGGTGCGGGAGGAGGCCGAGCTTCTGCGCTCCTTCTTTCGCGACAAGCACAAGCTCGACACGCTTCTCGCCGACCACCTCCTGCTGCGAATGCGCAACGTGATCGTGACACCGCACAGCGCCTTCAACACCCGCGACGCCGTCCACCGCATCCTCGAGACCACCCGCGGCAACATCGAGGGCTTCCTCCGCGGCGAGCCGCAGAACGTGGCGGGCTCGTAGCGGCGCGCCGCACCCGACACAGATCACAACCCGGATCGGACGCCGAATGGCCCTGTTTCTCGTCACGCTGCTGCCCTTCGTCGTCCTGTTCGTGCTTCTGATCGCCCTGCGGCGGCCGGCCTACGAGGCCGCTCCGATCAGCTACGCCCTCACCGTCGCCATCGCCTTCGGCGTCTGGCAGATCTCCGGCACGGTCTTCGTGGCCAGCCTGCTCGACGCGCTCGTGGTCTTCGCCGAGGTCCTGCTGATCGTCGCGGTGGCGCTCCTGGTGCTGAACGTCATGATCGAGACCGGCGCCCTCGACACCATCAAGACGTCGATGGCGCGCGTCACCTCGGACGACCGGGTGCTGGCGATGCTGCTCGCCTGGGGGCTGGTCGGCTTCGTCGAAGGCATCGCGGGCTTCGGCACGCCTGCCGTGCTGGCCGCGCCCGTGCTCGTCCACTTCGGCTTCAGCCTTACCAAGGCCGTCGCCATCTCGCTGATCGGCAACAGCACGGCCGTGCCATTCGGCGCGGCCGGGACGCCTGTCGTCATCGGCTTCCGCGGCCTGGACCTGCCGGAGGATGTGGTGGCAAGCGCGGTTTTCCAGGCCGCCGCCGTCCATGCCGGGATGGCGATCCTCGTGACCTGCTTCATCGCGTATCTGGTCACGATGGGCTCGGAGAAGGGTCGCTTCCGCGAATTCGTCCCGTTCGCGGTCTTCTCGGCGCTGAGCTTCAGCCTTCCCTACCTCGCAATCGCCTATTTCGTCGGGCCGGAATTGCCGGCGATCGTCGGTGGCGCTTCGGCGATCCTGGCGATCAGCCTCGCGGCCAGCCACGGGTTCCTGCTGCCGTCGAGCGGGATCTCGACGGATCGCGGACCCGAGGAGAAGAAGGGCGCGCCCTCGGGCATCATGCGCAGCTTCGCTCCCTTCGCCGTCATGGCGCTGGCCCTGATCGTCTCGCGGACCGTGCCGGGCCTGCGCGAGACGTTGCAGGATGTGACGCTCTCGTTCGGGGAGTTCCGCGGCTTGGAGCTGGATCAGGAGCTGTCGCCGCTCTACACGCCCTATTTCTATCTCGCCCTCGCCCTGATCACCGCGCTGCTCGTCTTCAACGTGACGCGCGCGACGCTGCGGGAGGCCGCCGCCGCGACCTACCGACGGCTCCGTCTCGCCTCGATCGTCCTGATCTTCATCATCGCGCTCACGCAGCTTCTTCTGTGGTCGGAGGTGAACGAGGCCGGCCTGCCGTCGATCCCCGAAGTTCTCGGTCAGGGCTTCGCCGATCGGCTCGGCGGCGCCTTCGTGATCTTCAGTCCGTTTCTCGGGGCGATCGGCTCGTTCATGACCGGCAGCGCCACCGTGGCGAACCTGCTGTTCGCCGGCCTCCAGGCGGACTCGGCGGAAGCCCTCGACGCGCCGGTGGCAAGCTTTCTCGCGCTCCAGCTCGTCGGGGCCGGCGTCGGCAACATGATCTCGCTGTCGAACATCGCGATGGCGGCCGGGGCTGTCGGGCTCGAGGCCCGAGAGGGCAGGGTGATGCGCCTCACCGGGATTCCGGTGATCGTTATCTGCCTGGCGGCGGGGCTTTTGTTCCTGACCTGGTGATGGCCGCTGCCGCTGCGCGAGGGCGCCGGGCGGAGCAAGCCCCCTTCGGCTCCAGCCTCCCGGCAGAGGGCGCCTTCAGTCGCGGAGCCAGAGCGGGTTGGACCAGGCGCGGCGCCCGTAGGCGTCCCGGACGATCAGCCGCCGCCAGCCGCCCCGCTCGGCCTCGACAGGCAGACGCGCACGGGTGATGCCGGTGCCCACCTTGGCCATGCGCAAGCCGAGCGGCCCGACGAGGATGACGGAGTCCGAAGGCGAGCAGGCGACCTCGAGTTCGTCGCCGTCGAGCGCCACATGATGGATCTCCGGCCCTGTGCTCGCGTAGAACGCGCCGGCCTTCAGGGCGTCGAGGAGGGCCTGCGGCTCGTTCGCCTCCGCCCGGACCATCACCCAGGCGCAGAAGGCATCGGGAAAGTGCCAGTGGCTGTCGTCTGCCGCGATCGCGAAGATGCGGCGGCCCGCGTGGAGCAGCGCGTCGAAGAGCACGAGGCCGTCGCCGCGGTCGGCGTCGATCGTTGCCTTGTGGTTGTAGACCTCGACGGCATGGGCCGCCTCGATGGCGAGGCCGTCCTCCGACGTCAGTTGCGAACAATGCGGATGGGCGAGGGCGACGAAGGCGCCGGCCTCCGCGCACCGCGCTGCGAGCGCAGGTCCCGTCTCGCCGTCGCGCGTCGGCGGAAAGTCCTCTGGCAGGCCGACAGCGACGATGTGCCAAAGATCGTTGCGCGACGGCGACGGCGCCTTGACCTCGGCACCCAGGAGCGTGGTGAAGCCATCCCGGCGATACGCGCGGGTATCGGTGATCGGGAAGCCGAATTCCGGCAGGAAGTGGTCGGTGATCGCGACAAAGTCGTAGCCCGCCTCACGGTAACGCGTGCAGATCTCCTCCGGCGACACGGCCCCGTCCGAGCGCGTCGAATGTCCGTGCAGGTTGCCGCGCCACAGTCGCCCCGATTTCCCGAAAGCCGTCAGCATCTCGTCTCGCTCGTCATTCGCTTCGGCATCTGGTGAACCGATCCGCCGCGCAGTCGGTTCCGCAATGCGGAGCGCGAGCGCCCCCCGGCGACCGTACTGCTGCCGTTGGGAACGCATGCGCTGCCGCGGGTCGTCGAGTCCGGGCGCTCAATGCGATCCCGGCGTCGCGAGTGAAGGCTCCTGGTTGTGAAAGCCCGTATACCCTCGAACCGCACCGAGCGCGTCACGGGGCAGAGTTGGACGATCGAGGCGCTGTTTGCCGGTCTGCAAGGCCCACAAGAAGGCGCTCGAGCGGATTGACCTCTACGTCGGCGCCACCGACGCGAGGGTCCGCTGCCTCGGGAGGGTCCTGCAAGGCTACTGCGTCGGCTCCTGATGGCTGGATTATGCCGCCGATCCCGCCAAGGTCGCCCGCAGACCCGAGCCGTTAAGCCAGCAAGACCGAACGGGAACAGCCCCGCGCCGGACGACCCCGCCCATTGCGCGCACGCCATCGATCGTGGCACGCAGCGCAGCAGCACTTTCAGACCGCACCCGGAGCAGGCTTCGCGGCTGGTGAGAGGTGCGGGCCAATGCCTACACACCTGCCAGTAGGCAGATTATCCTCTCTGGCGGCGGCGCTCGGCACGGAAGGTGACAGTATGGCATCTGCCACGATGCAGAGGTGGCGCGGTGCGCTCCAGAATGGGCGCGGGCCTTCAGCGTGCGCCGAAGCCCGAGACCAGAACCGCGAACGTCCGGGCCAAGATCCACGACTCGAGGCGCCAGCCGGCGTTCTCGATGTAGTACAGATCCAGCTGCGCCTTCCTTTCGGCCAGCGCGTAGCCTTCTGCATAGCCCATGCAGACCTGGGCGTAGCCGGAGATGCCCGGCCGAACGGTGTGGCGGTGCCGATAGCTCGGCACGGAGTCGGAATAATCGCGCGCAAACTCAATGTAATCGGGGCGCGGACCTATCAGGCTCATCTCGCCGCGGAGCACGTTGATGATCTGCGGCAATTCGTCGATCCGAAGCCGGCGGAGCCAGTAGCCCAGGGGCGTGATCCGATCCATTTCGACCGGATCGCCGGCGCCACGCGCGATGCTCGCGCTCGGCGCCATCGTTCTGAATTTCAGGATCGTGAACTCGGACTGGTAACGCCCCATCCGCCGCTGCTTGAAGACCAGGGGCCCCCGGTTGAACAGGGGGTTGAGCAACAGTAGCCATACGGTAATCATCGCCAGGATCGGGAGGGCGAGCAAGCTAAGACCAATGTCGACGCCACGCTTGATATGCCAGAAGAAGCGCCCCCGCGGTTCCCCTATCCCATGAAAAACCGAAGTCTCCGGTCGGAGACTTTCCAAACTGCTGGTCGCCATACTACTGACCCCGTCCCACCCTTATGCGAACATTTCTATCAAACTGAGCGATTCGAGCAATGCCTAAACTTCAAAACGCATAATTTGGTTAAAAATCTCAGCCAACTATCTCGCCTAGAGCCGATATCGGTCCGTCCCATTGCGGCCGACCCTGCAGTCTAACAGGCGCGTGATCAGCGTACGCAACAGCGGTCGGCTGTCAAGTGTGATGAAGTGCCCGCAGAAAGCGCGGGCGCGACGTCCGGCAGACCCAGCACGAGACCGACGATGGCCAAGCGCCTTCGGGGGCGCTAGAGCGTTCGGTCGACGCACCGCCCTTCGGATCACCGCATGCCCATCGCCGCCGGCCCCGCAAGACTGAGCCGCGACACGCCACCGCACATCGTTACGCTCGTGGTGCTCGCGGGCATCGCGGCGCTCAACATGAACATGCTGTTGCCGTCGTTGCCGAGCCTCGCGCGGCATTACGAGGCCGATTACGGCCTCGTCTCGCTCGCGGTCTCCGGCTACCTGGCGATCACCGCCATCCTGCAGCTCTTTCTTGGCCCGCTCTCTGACCGCTACGGTCGCAGGCCGGTCGTTCTCGCGTCGCTCGGGATCTTCCTCGCCGCTACGGTCGGCTGCATCCTCGCGCCCAGTATCGGCGTCTTCCTGTTCTTCCGGATGCTCGCCGCTGCGGTCGCCGCCGGCATCGTGCTGAGCCGCGCGATCGTCCGCGACATGGTCCCGGCCAACGAAGCGGCCAGCATGATCGGCTATGTCACCATGGGCATGGCGCTCATGCCCATGGTCGGCCCGATGATCGGCGGCTTTCTCGACCAGGCGTTCGGCTGGGAGGCGGTGTTCGTGCTCACCTTCGTCGCCGGGCTCGCCGCCACCTGGCTGATGTGGTGCGACCTCGGCGAAACGAACGCGCACCGCTCATCGAGCTTCTCCGAGCAGTTCCGCAGCTACCCCGAGCTCGCGCGGTCGCGGCGGTTCTGGGGCTACGCGATCACCGCCGCGCTCGCCTCGGGCGCCTTCTTCGCCTTCCTCGGCGGCGGCCCGTGGGTCGCGAGCGAGGTGCTCGGGCTGTCGCCCGCCGTCCTCGGCTTCTACTTCGGCTTCATCGCGCTCGGCTACGTGTTCGGAAACTATCTTTCGGGCCGCTTCGCCGCGACGGTCGGGATCAACCGGATGATGCTGACGGGCGGTATCGTCGCGACCGCGGGCATGGGGGCCGGGCTCCTGCTCTTCGCGCTCGGCTTCGCCACGCCGATCGTCTTCTTCGGCTCGATCATGTTCGTTGGCGTTGGCAACGGCCTGCTCCTGCCCAGCGCCAATGCAGGCATGGTCTCGGTGCGACCGCACCTCGCCGGCAGCGCCTCGGGGCTCGGCGGGGCGCTGATGATCGGTGGCGGCGCGGCACTCGCCACGCTCACGGGCGCTTCGCTGGGGCCGGGGACGGGCGCCTGGCCGCTGCTCGTCACCATGTTCCTGTCGTCGGCCCTTGGCATCGTCTCGACCCTCTACGTCATCCGCGTCGCGCGCAGCCTGCCGGCATGACAGCGGCCTCGATCAGCGCGTCGGATCGAAGCGGAACCGTCGCTCGCAGCTGGCGTTAGGGCGCGCACGGCGGGGGCCGCCGCGGAGGAACCCATGGAGATCTTCAAGTGCGACGCCTGCGGGCAGCTCGTCTATTTCGAGAACACGGTCTGCACCCGCTGCGGCCACGCGCTGGGCTTCGACCCGCGGCAGATGCGCCTCGTCACGGGCACCTTCGCCGAGGGCGTGCTGACGGGGCCCGACGGCAACGTGTGGGCGCGCTGCGGCAACGCGCGCGAGGATGCCTGCAACTGGCTCGTTCACCCGAACAGCGAGGGGCCGCTGTGCGTGGCCTGCGCGCTCAACCGCACCATCCCGGACCTGTCCGTTCCTGAAAACCGCGCTCTCTGGCAGAGCATCGAGGCGGCGAAGCGGCGGCTCGTCTACGCGCTGATGCGCTTCGGTCTGCCGCTCAGGCGGCAGCGGGATGCCGGCGAGAGCGGCCTTGCCTTCGATTTCCTCTCGGATGCGGGGGCGGGCGGACCGGTGATGACCGGTCATGCCGACGGCCTCGTGACGATCAACATCGCCGAAGCCGATCCGGCCGAGCGCGAGCGGCGCCGTGCCGATCTGGGCGAGCCTCTCCGCACCCTCCTTGGCCACCTGCGCCACGAGGTCGGGCACTACTACTGGGATCTGCTGGTGCGCGACGGCGGACGGCTCGAGGAGGCGCGGGCGACCTTCGGCGACGAGCGGGCGGATTACGCCGCCGCTCTCAGGCGCAACTACGAAGTTGGCCCGCCTGCCGACTGGCAGGAGCGGCACGTCTCGGCCTATGCGGCCGCCCATCCGTGGGAGGACTTCGCCGAGACGTGGACACACTACTTCCACATCGTCGACACACTCGACACCGCGGCGGCCTTCGGCCTCAGCGTCGATCCGGAGGTGAGCGACGACCCGGCGCATTCAACCGACATCTCGCTCGATCCATATCGTGTCGAGAATGTCGAGACGCTCGTCGAGGCCTGGCTGCCGCTGACATACGCCGTCAACAGCCTCAACCGCAGCATGGGTCAGCCGGACCTCTACCCCTTCGTTCTGAGCCCGGTGGTCATCGGGAAGCTCGACTTCGTCCACTGCCTGATCCGGGATGCCGGGGACAGTCCGGCACCGGCACCGTGACGGCTGATCGAGGCGCCTGACAGGGTCTGGCGCCCCCGACGCCGCGGCTGTCCACATTGGACACGCCGCAAGCGCTGTTATCGAACAGGATAGTATCAAGACCGCAGCGTCCGCACCGGAGCGCTGAGGCGTTCACCGGCATCGCGACCGTGCGTGCCCACCGCGCGTGTCGGCGGCTCAGCGCCGATGGACGGCTGGCGTGGGGAAGGGTTCGCGCTTGCGGCGCCGGCGGACGAGCCAGAAGGCCGCGAGCAGCGTCATCACGGCGGCCCCGAGGGTGATGACCGCGGCGGTGTGCATCCTTTCGTCGGCTTCGTCCCATTGCTGGCGCAGGTGATCGGCCTGCTCGCGGGCCTTGTCGCGCATCTCGGCAGTCGCCTCGCGTGCCTGCTCGGCGGCCCGCTCTGCGCCGTTGCGGAGGCCGCTCTGGAAAGACTTGTCGTGCATGTCGCTCTTCTCCGTCGCTGCGGCCGGCGAGGATGTCGCCGGCCGTTCATGGCAGAAAAAGCGCGGCATCGGGCTGAGGTTCCCGAACGCCGCTCTCAGCCCGTCGCCTTCGCGAGCGCCTGGTCGAGGTCGCGGATCAGATCGTCGGCATCCTCGATGCCGATCGAGAGCCGTACCGCGTCGGGGTCGGCGCCGGCGGCCTTCTGCTGCTCGGGCGTGAGCTGTCGGTGGGTGGTCGATGCCGAGTGGATGATGAGCGAGCGGGTGTCGCCGAGGTTGGCCACGTGGCTGAAGATCTCCACCGCGTCGACGAGGCGCACGCAGGCGTCGTAGCCGCCCTTCACCGCGAAGGTGAAGAGCGCGCCCGCGCCCTTCGGGTAGAGGCGCTGCGCCCGGTCGTTGTAGGGCGAGGACGGCAGCCCCGCATAGGTGACGCGCGTCACCCGCGGGTCGCGCTCGAGCCACTCGGCCACCTTCACGGCATTCGCCACGTGGCGCTCCATCCGCAGCGAAAGGGTTTCGATGCCGAGGAGCGTCTGGAAGGCGTTCATCGGCGCCATGGTCATGCCGAGGTCGCGCAGGCCGACCGCGATGCCGTGGAAGGTGTAGGCCATCGGCCCGAAGGTCTCGTGGAACTTCAGTCCGTGATAGGCGGCTTCGGGCTCGCTGAGCGAGGGGAACTTGCCTGCGGCCGTCCAGTCGAACCGGCCGGAGTCGACGATGATGCCGCCGACCGAGGTGCCGTTGCCCGAGAGGTACTTGGTCGTCGAATGCACGACCAGCGTCGCGCCCTGATCGAACGGGCGGCAGAGCCAGGGCGTGGCCGAGGTATTGTCGATGATGAGCGGCACGCCGAGCCGCCCGGCCACTTCGGCCAGCGCGGGAATGTCGTGCACGTAGCCGCCGGGGTTGGCGATCGACTCGGCGAAGATCGCCTTGGTGTTCGCGTCGGCGGCGGCCTCGACGGCGGCGAGGTCGTCGCAGTCGACGAAGGTCGCCGACCAGCCGAAGCGCTTAATGGTGTGCGAGAACTGCGTGACCGTGCCGCCGTAGAGGCGGGTCGACGCCACGATGTTGTCCCCCGGCCGCATCAGCGGAAAGAGCGCCATGATCTGGGCGGCGTGGCCCGATGAGGTCGCGACCGCGCCGACGCCGCCCTCGAGGGTAGCCACGCGCTCCTGCAGCGCCGAAACCGTGGGGTTGGTCAGCCGCGAGTAGATGTAGCCGACCTCCTGGAGGTTGAAGAGGGCGGCCGCGTGCTCGGCGTCGCGGAAGACATAGGCGGTGTTCTGGTAGATCGGCGTCTGCCGCGCGCCGGTCGCCGGATCCGGCCGGGCGCCGGCGTGGATCTGGAGCGTGTCGAAGCCGTGGGGCGTCTCGGACATGGGCCTTCCTCCGGTGTTTGCGGGAACGCTTATGCGAGGTGTTGCGGCGAGGCAATGGGATGTGACCGTTCCGTGCCGTGCCCGCTGCCGTGCCAGGTGCGCGCCGGTGCGAAAGTGATCCCGGATCAACGCGTTCGGCCCGCTCGCCGGCGCCTTGGCTTCCGGGCCCGGAACCAAACGTCGCAGCCGGTGTTGTCGTGCCACATGCGGGCAAGGCGACGCTCGAAGCATCTGGATCGGGCGCCAGCCGCTCGATCTTGTGAGACATTTTTGAGGAGACCGAACGTGAGAAAACTCATTGCAACGACAGCTCTGGCGCTCGTCATCGGCGGCCCCGCCGTGGCGCAGCAGCAGCAGGACCAGCAGATGCAGGTCGGCGTCGATCAGGACCAGCAGATGATGGCCGGCCAGGGCTTCTATCAGCCTCAGGCGAACGACATTTTCGTAAGCGACCTGATGGACGCAGAGGTCTACGCGCCGGCGCAGGACCAGGCTCAGATGCAGCAGCAGGGTCAGATGCAGGCCGACGAGACGGCGCAGCAGGACCAGGCGGCCGCACAGGACGCCGATGACGGCGCCGAGGTTACGGTTCAGGTCGAGGATGCCGAGGGCGACACCGCCCAGGAGACCGTCGCGACCGAAGGCCAGGCGGACACCGACGCTCAGGTTGCGACGGATACCGACACCGACCCGCAGCAGATGCAGCAGGATCAGGTTGTGACCGGTCAGCAGCAGATGCGTGAGCCCGGCATGGGTCTTCAGACCCGCGCTATGACGCAGGACGAGCTCGAGGGCATGGACAATGTCGGCTCGGTCAACGACGTCGTCATCGACCAGGAGGGCGAGATCCGCGCAGTCGTGCTCGATATCGGCGGCTTCCTCGGCATCGGTGCTCGCGAAGTGGCGCTCAGCACCGACCAGATCGAGTTCGGCTACGACCAGCAGGACCCGGACCAGTTCTACGTCATCACCCAGGTGACGGCGCAGGAGCTGGAGAATGCTCCCGAATTCGACCGCGACCAGCTCCGCCAGCAGCGCGAGCAGCAGATGGGCGTGACCGAGGACGAGCATCAGCAGGATGCCGCGGTCGGCGTCGACCAGCAGCAGGATCAGGTCGCGACGCAGGACCAGGCCGCGGCGCAGCCCGGCGTGCAGCAGGACCCGCAGTGGCGGGGTGACCGCCAGACGATGGCGGCGCCGCAAATGCAGCGCGAGGGCTTCCAGCAGGCCGAGGCTCAGGAGATCACGGCCGACAACCTGCTCGGCGCCAACGTCTACGACGTCAATGACGAGAACATCGGCTCGGTCAGCGACGTGGTCATGGGGCCCGAGGGCCAGGCGGAGTATGCCGTGATCGACATCGGCGGCTTCCTCGGCCTCGGCACGCACACCGTGGCGATCGGCTTCGATGAGATGCAGATCCTCCACGACGAGGGCTGGGCCGACCTGCGCGTCTACGTCGATGCGACCCAGGAGGAGCTCGAGAACATGCCCGAGTACGACGGCACCGCGGTCAACTGAGCGGTCGCTTGAACTAAGACAGACTGGCGCCGGCCCGATTGGGCCGGCGTTTTTCTTTGCGGACGCGCCGCGGTGTCGGCTGCCCGCCGCCGCAGCCCTTCGCCCGCGGCGCCTGAGCCGTGTTGCGCGCGGTCGCGTTGCCGGTCAGAAGAGTGATGATCGACGCGCGGGGAGGAAGGCATGGACAGGGTCGGACTGATCGGCACGGGGCTGATGGGCGTGCCGATGGCGCGCTGCATCCTGGCGGCAGGCTTTCCCCTGACGGTCTGGAACCGGACGCCGGCCAAGGCGCAGGCCCTCGAGGGCGACGGCGCGCGGCTCGCGGCCTCGGCCGCGGAGGTGGCGGCCGAGGCGGACCTCCTCGTGACCATGCTCGCCGACGGGCCGACGGTCGGCGACGTGCTCTTCGCGCAGGGCGTCGCCGACGCGCTGCGGGCGGGTGGGGTCGTGGCGGACATGAGCTCGATCGGCGTCGGCGAGGCGCGGGAGCACGCGGCCCGCCTCACCGAGCGCGGCGTCGCCCATCTCGACGCGCCGGTCTCGGGCGGGACGGTGGGTGCGGAGGTGTGCAGCCTCGCCATCATGGTCGGCGGCGAGCCGGAGGCCTTCGAGCGGGTGCGACCGGTCTTCGAGGCGCTGGGCCGGGCCGTCCTCGTCGGCCCCGCGGGCGCGGGTCAGATCGCGAAGCTCGCCAACCAGGCGATCGTCGCGAACACGATCGGCGCGGTCGCCGAGGCGCTCGTCCTCGCCGAGCGCGCCGGCGCCGATCCCGCCCGCGTGCGCGAGGCGCTGGCCGGCGGCTTCGCCGGGAGCCGCATTCTCGAGGTGCACGGCGAGCGGATGATCGCGCGCGACTTTGCCGCGCGCGGCAAGGTTTCCACCCATATCAAGGACTTGAAGAACGCCTTTGACGCGGCACATGAGGTTGGGGTGGAGCTGCCTTACGCCAGCGTCAGCCAAGCGCTGTTCGAGGCCGTGCTGCAGTCGGCGGGCGACGTCGACCACGCCGGGCTCTGGCTCGAGATCGACCGCCGCGCCGGGCAGTGACAGCTGAGCCCCGCCTTGCCGGAACAGGCATGCCGGCTCACTCGTCGGGCGTGTCGGTTAGGATCGCGGCGAGAACGCCGCCGACATCGCGTCCACCCTCGACGAGAGACCGGGCGGCGGCAATGGACGGCCGCTCCACGGAGGGCAGGGGAAGGCGGAACACGGCCTCGGGCGTGAGCGGCGCAGGCAGGTCCGCAGGCGTCTCCGCGTCCGCTCCGCCGGCCATCCACGCGGCCATCGCCGCCTGAAGGGGATCGGCCGAACCTGCGGCCCGCGCCCAGTCACCGCCGGCCCAGGCGTAGGAGGGGGCCGCCGCCGCCATCCCGGCCGCTTCCACTTCCGTGGCCGCGGCCGCGAAATCTCCCGCCATTGCATGGGCGCGGGCGCGGAGCGAAGCCACGTCGCCGCCGGCAAGCCCGGCCAGGGTTTCGAGGGCCTCCGCGCTCTCCCCCAGCGCCAGCCGCGCCTGTGCTGCGACGATGCGCGCCGCTCGCGACCCGCGCGCTTCGGCAGGAGCGACCATCGTGAGCGCCGGTGCCGGAAGCCCGAGCTCGAGGAGCCGCGTTGCGACCGTGACGCGCGCCGCGTCGTTTGCCGCGGCCTCGCTCATCATCGCGCGGTGGCCGATCGCGGCCTCGGCATAGGCCGCGCGCCCGACCTTCTCCGGCTCGGCCTCCACGAGCAGCCTGACGGCCACGGCCTCCACGGCGCCGGTCGACTCCGGGCGGTCTGCAGCGAGGGCGGCAAGCTCGCCGAAGGCGCCGCGCAGGTCGCCGTTTCGGACCATCGCCTCGGCGATCAGCGTGCGCGCCTGCGGCTCGCGCTCGCCGCGGCGCTGCTCGAGCGCGAGAACGCGCAGATCGGTGATCCAGGCGTCGGGCACAGCGGCGCCGCTCGCCAGTCGGGCGCCAACCAGGGCAAGCACCGCGTCGCCCGCATTGGGCGCGTTCCCCTCGATGAGCCCCGTCAGCCATGCTTCGGCTTCGGGCAGGCGCCGCTCGGCCGCCGCGAGGCGGCCCGAGGCGAGGCGCATGGCGGCGTCGGCCTCCATTCCCGGCCTCACCACGACGTCATGCAGGACGCGGGCCTGCGCGATGCGGCCGGCGTCGAGGAACCGTCCGACGAGTTCGGAGCCCACGACGACGCGCAGCGCCGGCGGCATCTCCTCGAGGGCCGTGCGCAATGAGCGGAAATGCCGCTCCGAGGCGATCATCGCCGGTTGACCGGCCTTGGCGAGCCAGAGGCCGTGCCGCCCGGGGCAGGCGATGTCGCGGGCAAGAGGCCCGTCCGGCGCGCGGTTCTCGACGACGCGGGCAAGGTCGGCCAGGAGCGCGCGGTGCTCCACCTCCGCGTCGAAGCCACGCAGGATCTCGGCCGCCTCGGCGCCGAGGCCGTAGCGGATGTGCAGCCGCGCCAGATCGCGAACGACGGCGCCGTTCGGCCGGTCGAACTCGCCGACGAGGAGGCGGCGGAGCTCGACCGCCTGGTCGGGAAGCGGCCGGCCGTCGGACCAGCGCGCGACGTCGAACACCTCGTCCGGCCGGCACTCGGGGTGCGGGGCTGGCCCGGTCGCACGGCCAGCGCCGTGGCGATCGAACACGGTCGCGGCCTCGACCTGCACTTGGGCATGCAGCGCCTCCCAGCCCGCGTCCGCCGTCGCTGCCGGCTGCGAAGGTGCCTCGTCCGCCGGGCGAGCGAGAGGGCCGGTTGCCGCATGGTCCGGGTCTTCGCGGCCGAACGATGCGTCGGCGGCCGGTGCGGGCGGAGAAGGCGTCTGTGCCTCCACCTTCCGGACCTCTGCCTCCGCTGGCGCCTCGTCGTTCAAAGTTATGACGCCCTGCTCGGCTGCGCGGGCGATCTGCGCGCGCAGGCCGCGCTCGGCTTCTTCCAGCGACGGCCGGGCGGCGGCCGCACCATCCTCCAGCGCCGAGGCCGCCAACGGGTCTTCGCCGTCAGCGGTCGCCGTCGCCCCGGCGCCTGCGCCTGCGCTTGCCGCGCCGTCGTGGATGTCGAGCGCGAGGTGGCGCGCGCCGACGAAGGATGCCGTGACCCGGCAGTCGCAGCCGAGGGCGACGCGCACGGCAGTGCCGTCCTCACGGCGCATCGGCTGGATCGCGGTGACGCGCGTACGCGGGATCCGCTGCCAGACCTCCTCGGTCCCGAAGTCGATCTCGCGGCCGGGGAAGACGACGGTCGCCTCGCGCGGGCCGATCTCAAGCGACCACTCGGTGGTCGGCACGATCGTCATGACGATGCGCGAGAAGCTCGCATGCTCGCCCGTGCGGATCGGCCCGCCCTCCTGGGCCGCTGCCGCGCCGGCTCCGGCGAGCAGCGCGAGGGCAGTCAGCGTGCGCCTCATGCCGCGAGGCTCTGCGGCTTGGCCGGCGCGCCCTGGCCGCGGACGGCTCGCAGGGCCTGCTCGAGCTCGTTGAAGCTCGGGCGGTAGTGGGCGGGGGTGTTCTGGCGGCCGACCTCGACGCAGATGTTCGGCGCGTGCTGGTAGAGGCTCGCGACCATGACTTCGCGGATCAGGCCGTAGAAGGTCTGCTCCTCGTCGATGACCGTCCGCAGCCGGTTCGCGAAGGGCCCGACAACGCCGTAGGAAAGGAAGACGCCGAGGAAGGTGCCGACGAGCGCGCCGCCGATCATCCGGCCGAGGATCTCGGGCGGCTGGTCGATGGAGGCCATGGTCTTGATCACGCCGAGCACGGCGGCGACGATGCCGAGCGCGGGCAGGCCGTCGGCCATGATCTGGAGCGTGTGCGACGAGTGCTGCGCCTCGTGGGCGTTCGCCTCGACCCGCTTTTCGAGGACAGCCTCGACCTGGTGCGGGTCGTTGTAGTTCATCGACGCCGCCCTAAGCGTGTCGCAGATCAGCGAGACGGCTTCCTTGTCGGCGAGGATGCGGGGGTAGGCGGCGAAGATCGGCGACGCGGCCGGATCCTCGATGTGGGCGTCGAGCTCCATCGCGTTCGACTTCTGGATCCGGAGCAGCTGGAACATCAGGCAGAGCAGGTCGCGGTAGTCAGCGGGCTTCCAGCGCGGCCCGCGGAAGATCTTGGCGAGGTCGCGTAGCGTGTGCTTCACGCCGCTGGGGCTGTTGGCGATGATCAGCCCGCCCGCCGCCGCGCCGCCGATCATCATCATCTCGAACGGCAGGGCGTAGAGGATGATGCCGAGCTTGCCGCCGGCGAGCAGGTAGCCGCCAAAGACCATCGCAAAGACGATGATCAGTCCGAATATTCCGTTCATGCTCACCCCCAGCTGACGCTCGCTCGTGCCGGGCCCCCGCTCCGGGCACGCACCCGCCGGCCGTGATCGCGCAGCGGGATTAAAAAAGGGTCACGGTCGGCGCCGGAAGCGCTTGCGGCATGGGTAAAGTGCAGCCTTTCCGGAGTCTTAAGAAAGGCGGCGCTGCCAGAGATGAGTGTCTTCACGCGTGCCGCCGCCGGCGCATCGCGCGCCGTCCGGCCAGCGCACGAGCACGTCTATTCGGTCGGGGCGCGCGCGTTGCGGCTCGCGATCATCAGGGTGATCGCGTAGGCGCGGTCGGCTTCCATCCCGGTGAGCACCTGCGCCGCGCTCTCCGGCTTCATGCGCACGAGCAGGCCGGAGGCGAAGGAGAGCTCCATGTGATCGAAGATCCGCGCCGCGTCCTCCGGCTTCATGTGCTCGTAGACGGCGGTCATCCGGGCGATGTCGCGCTCGGCCGCGCCGTCGGCGATGGCCAGCGTCTCCTCGAGCCCCGCACGCGCCTCCTCGAAGGCCGCCAGCTGTTCGGCAAGCTTGGCCTCTGCGACGTTCAGCGTCTGGCGGCGCTCCGCGAGCCGCTCGTTCTCGCGCTCGAGCTGCACTTCCCGTTCGCGGATCGCGGCGAGCAGTTCATCGAGCGCGTCGGCGGCGCATCCCGCTTCCTCCGCGCCCGTGCCGTCGAAGGCGTCCTGGGCGAGCGCGACGCCGACGCCGCCGAGGCGCAATCCGGCGGAGGCGAGAAAGCAGATGGCGATCAAGGCGACGCCGCCGATCGCGGCGCCTTTCCTTCGGGCAGCCATGGCTCAGTTTCTCCCGGCGTGGGCGAAGTCGGCCAGCGCGGCGAGGAGGTCGGCCTCATCGGTCGGCGCCGCCACGGGCGCCGTCGCGACGCGCTGGCGCAGCAGGGCAGGGGCTGGTTGAAGGGGCGCGGGCTTGGGCACGGCGTCATTCGCCGGGACACGCTCCCTCTGGCTCCCGCCGCTGCGGTCGACTGGCCGACCGCCCGCCGCTGTACGCGGCGCCTCTTCCTGCCCCCAGAAGCTGGATGCCTGCGCCTGCTCGGCGCGCGCATTGCCCTCCGCCTCGCCACCTGCCGCCCGCGGACGAGGTTCCGGCGCTTGCCGCGACTCGGGCTGCCGCTCGAGCCGCTTGTCGGGTTCGGGCAGGTTCCGGGTCGCGGCGAGCAGCACGCGCAGCTGCGCCGAGGCGACCTCCGCGCGCGACACCAGCTGCCGGAGGTCGCGATGCTCCTCGCGACCGGCGGCCTTCGCTTCCTCGAGTGCCCGTCGCGCCTCGTCGAGCGCCTGCGTCATCCGGGTGATCGCGCCGCCGATGCCGCTGTCGAGATCCTTGAGCGCGCGCACCCGCCGCGCAAGCACGAAACAGTACGTTCCGGCAAAGGTCGCCGCCGCCACCAGGAGGCCGTCGATGATGAGCGTCACGAGGGGCGTCTCCGCTAGTTGAACACGAACTCGGTAATCAGCAGGTCGCGGACCCGCCCCTCGCCGGTGACGAGCTGGATCCGGCGGAGCATCTGGGCCCTGAGCCAGACGGTCGCCGCAGGCTGCTGCAGGTCGCGCGCCTCGAGCGCGCGCAGGTAGGTGTTGAGCGCGTCGGTGATCCGCGGCATCAGCGAGACCACCTCGGCCGCATGCTCGGGAACGACCTCGAGCTGCCCGACGAAGCGGAGATGCCGTCCCGCGCCGGTCTCCGGCATCGCGACGAGGATCGGCTCGAGCGGGACGAAGCCGATGTTCTCGAGCGCCGCCACGGCCGCCGGTGCCGGCTCCTTGCCGCCGATCAGGGCACGGGGATCGACGAACTCGCCCCAGACCGCGCCGAAGCCGCCCGCGCCAAGCACGACGGCCGCGAGAAGCCCCGCGATCAGCCCCCTGTTCCCGCCGGCCGGCACGGCTTTCGCCTCAGCAGCCTCTGCCATTCCAATGCCCCCTCTGCAGCCGACGTTCTCGTTTCGCCCCGTGGTTTATCCCAACAGACCTAACCGAATCTTAAGTCTCGGCGGCGCAGGGTGCGCCTGGAACGAACGGGGGAGGTCGGTGCGAACGGCGCCCGACAGAAGGCTCAGAAACCGGGGTAGAATTCGTGCTCAAGCAGGTGCAGACGGCATGGGAAGATCTCGACGCGCGCCGTCGCGTCGTGGCGCTTCTGGCGGTGGCGGCGGTGGCCGCGGCGGTGTTCGGCATCGGGCGGCTCGCCACGGCGCCCTCGATGGCGCTCCTCTATTCGGGGCTCGACCCCGCTGCGGCGGGCGAGGTCGTGGCCGCGCTCGAGCGGCAGAGCATCCCCTTCGAGGTCCGCGACGCTTCCATCTACGTCGCCGGCGCGCGCCGCGACCAGACCCGCATGGCGCTCGCAGCCGAAGGCCTTCCGGCGAGCGGGCCGACGGGCTACGAGCTTCTCGACGGGCTCTCGGGCTTCGGCACCACGAGCCAGATGTTCGACGCCGCCTACTGGCGCGCGAAGGAGGGCGAGCTCGCCCGGACGATTACGGCGACGGCCGACGTGCGCGCCGCCCGCGTGCATATCGCAAACCCGGCGCCGCAGCCCTTCCAGCGCGCCGCGACCGCCTCTGCTTCTGTGACCGTCACAATGGCCCGCGGGCGGCTCGAGCCCGCCCAGGCCCAGTCGATCCGCTATCTGGTGTCGTCGGCCGTCGCGGGCCTGCAGCCCGAGGCGGTCTCGGTAATCGATTCGGCGCGCGGCGTGGTGCTCGCGAGCGGCGAGCGGGACGCGCAGGCGATCAACCCGACCATGGAGCCCGAGGCCCGCGCCGAGGCCCTCAAGCAGCGGATCGAGCGCCTGCTCGAGGCGCGCGTCGGGCCGGGCCGCGCCGTCGTTCAGGTCGACGTCGAGGCCGACATGGAGGCACAGACCATCGTCGAGCGGCTGATCGACCCGGAAAGCCGCATCGCGATCTCCTCGGAGATCGAGCAGAGCCGCGAGAACCAGACCGGCGCAAGCTCCGGGGTCACCGTCGCCTCCAACCTGCCGGACGGCGACGTGGAGGGAGGCGCCGGCCGGAACTCGCGCGACGCCACCCAGACGCGCGAGCGGACGAATTACGAGGTGTCGGAGACCCGGCGCGAGCGGGTCATCAAGCCCGGCCAGGTCCGCCGCATCTCTGTGGCCGTGCTCATCGACGGCGTCACCGCGCCGGACGCGACCGGGACGCCGGCCTGGGCGCCGCGGCCGGCCGAGGAACTGGAGCAGCTCCGCGAGCTTGTGCAGTCCGCTGTCGGCTTCGACGCAGAGCGGGGCGACACCGTGACGATCCGATCGCTCGAATTCACCGCGCCGCCCGAGGGCACCGTCGCCGAACGGATGGAGGAGAGCTTTGCTGACCGCCACGGCGCCCTCCTGATCCAGCTCGGCGTCCTGGCGGCGGTGGTGCTCGCGCTCGCCTGGTTCGTCCTGCGCCCGATGATGCAGCGCCGCGACGAGCCGCAGCCCGAAGCGCTCGCCGCCCAGCCTCCCGCCGCGGAGCCCGCGCCGGCCCTCGCCGCGCCGGAGCCCAACGCCTTCCTCGCGCTGCCGCCGCAATCGGCGAACAAGATCGACCGGCTCCGCGACGTCTTCGCGGCGCGCAGCGACGACTCCGCCGTCGTGCTGCGGAACTGGATAGAGGCGCCCGAACCGAGAAGGGAGATCGCCGGATGATGCGCGCGTTCAGACTGGAGACCATCGCGCCGCGCGAAGAGGCGGCGCAGACGAAGGTCGCAGCGGAGACCGCGATCCGTGCCGCCGCGCGCGAGGAGGGGTACGAGGCGGGCTACGTCGCCGGACAGGCCGCGGCCACCGAGGCGCATGTCGAGGAGCAGTCGCGGCTGACGGCCGACTTCGTCGAAGCGATCGCCGACGCGCAGATGACCAACGAAGCGGCCCGCGCCGCCGTGCTGGCAGAGGTCGGGCCGCTGGTCGCACGCCTCTTCCGCGCCCTTGCGCCGACCATCGCCGAGGCCGGGATGGCCGACGAGATCGCAGGCCGCGTCGCGGCGGCGCTCAGGGCGGTCCCGTCCGCGCGGCCGCGGGTGCGCTGCGCGCCGGAACTCGTCCCGGTCGTCGAGGGGCTTGTGAGCTCCCGCGGCCTCGCCGCGACGGTCGAGGCCGCGCCGGAGTTCCTGCCGCGCGAGGCCGAGATCGCCTGGGCGCAGGGCCTCGACCGGCTCGACCTCGACGCCTGCATCGCCGAGATCGCAGCGGCGATCGAAACCCACCTGAAGCCTGAGGAGACCCCGGATGCGCAGCGACTTGCCGGATGACGTCGACGATCTCGGCCCGCGGATCGGCGCCGGCCGCCGCGGCGCACCGTTCATGGGCGTGCCGATCGAGGTGACGATCTCGGTCGGCCGGGCGCGGCCGCTCGTCTCCGAGCTCGTGGAGCTCAAGCGCGACTCCGTGCTCACGCTCGACTCGAAGATCGACGATCCGGTGGAGCTCTACATCGGCGACCGCCTGATCGCCCGCGGCGAGCTCCAGGAGATCGAGGACGGCACCGGCCGGCTCGGCGTCCGCCTGACCGAAGTGGCGGACTTCTCGAGCGATCTCTGACCGTCCCGCGCGCCGGCTCGGCCGACCCCGGCCGGGCCGGCGTCAACGTTCCGGTAACCTTCCGCTCCTAAGGGAAACCATGCTCTCGGGGTGGCTCTCACGCGTCAAGATAGGAGCGGGTGCCGCCGCGCCGTTGCTCGCCGCGCTGGGCCTCCTGGTGCTGGCCGCGGGTGCCGCGGGCGCACAGGACTTTTCCATCGATCTGAACGGCGCCGACGGCTCGCTGTCGCTGCGCACCATCCAGATCTTCATTCTCATCACCCTGCTGTCGCTCGCGCCGGGCCTTGCCATCATGGTGACCTGCTTTCCCTTCATGGTCACGGTGCTGTCGATCCTCAGGCAGGCGATCGGCGTGCAGCAGGCGCCGCCCAACATGATGATCGTGAGCCTCGCCCTCTTCATGACCTACTTCGTGATGGAGCCGGTCTTCTCCGACGCCTGGGAGGCCGGCATCCAGCCGATGCTCGACGGCGCGCTCGAGCCCGAGGAGGCCTTCGGGCCGGTGATGGACCCGTTCCGCGCGTTCATGGAGACCCGCGTGAACCCGCGGACGCTGGGCATGATGCTCGAGGCCGCACCGCGGGTGCCTGCCGAAGGCGCCGAGCTGCCTCTTTCGATCCTCGTGCCCACCTTCCTGCTCTCCGAGATCCAGCGCGGCTTCGAGGTCGGCTTCCTGATCTTCCTGCCCTTTCTCGTCATCGACCTCGTGATCGCCGCGGTGCTGATGTCGATGGGCATGATGATGGTCCCGCCCGCCATCGTCTCGCTGCCCTTCAAGCTCGCCTTCTTCGTCATCGCCGACGGCTGGGCCCTGCTCGCGGGCGCCATGGTCAGGAGTTACGCCACATGACCGACGTCGCCGAGAAGCCGCGTCCCCGCGCGTCGGGTGTCTCGCCGATCCAGAAGGCCGCGATCATCCTGACCGCCATCGGCCCCGAGCGCGGCAGCGCCGTCCTTCGCGACGTGAGCCCGTCGAACCTCAAGCGCTTCGCGGCCGCGCTCGCCACGCTCGGCACGGTGACGCAGGAGACCCTCGACGCGGTCATCGTCGAGTTCATCGAGGCACTGGCGACGGGTGGCGACCTCTCGGGCGGGGCCGACGCCGCGCGTCGCCTGCTCGGCGGCGTGTTCGACGACGGCGAGGTGGACGAGCTGCTCGGCGAGGGCGGCAAGCCGCCGACGGTGTGGGAACGCTTGAACGGCGCGCCTGTCGCCGCGGTCGCGAACTACATCGGCAACGAGCATCCCCAGACCGCGGCGGTGGTCCTCAGCGAGCTGAAGTCGGAGACCGCCGCCTCGATCCTCGAGCGCCTCGACCGCGGCTTCGCGCGCGAGGTCGTGCTGCGCCTTTCGCGCGCGCCGACCCTCGACCGCCGCACCAGCGACGCCATCGCGAGCGCGCTGGAGCGCGACTTCCTCTCCGCACTCCAGCGCAGCCGGACGAAACGGCGCCCGGCGGAACTGATCGCCGGCCTGATGAACAACATCTCCAGCGAGGCGCGCGAGGGCTTCATCGCCCATCTCGAGACCTCGCTGCCGGACCTCGCCTCCGACGTCCAGCGCTCGATGTTCACCTTCGAGCACATCTCGACCCGCATCTCCGGGCGCGACGTCGCCACCCTGGTGCGCGACATCCCCGAGGAGGTGTTGCTGCCGGCGCTCAAGTTCGGCCAGATGCAGGGCAGCGACAGCGTCGGCCATATCCTGGAAAACGTCCCCCGTCGCCTCGCCGAACGCTACGTCGAGGAACTCGCCGCCATGGAGGATGTCACCCGCAAGGCGGGAGAGGCCGCGCAAATCGAGCTGACCAAGCGCGTCCTTGCCCTGCACAAGGAAGGGACGATCAGCTTCCTCGACGGCGACGACGGCTGACAGCGGCGAGCGGGCCGGTTGATCCGGTCGGGCCGGCCAAAGGTTGCCATCGCGCCGCATTAACGCTTTGTCCATTGGAAGCAGCGGCTTACCGCGCGCCCAGGTTAAGACGCCTGACGAAGCAAGCTTTCTCGAGGGGCTGGCGGGGCTCACCGTTTGCATTTCCCCCCGCCGGCAGGCTAGGGAGCCCGGAAGCATCTCTCCGGCGGGTTCCCGATGGCGTTCTTCTCCAAGCTCAAGGAGCGTCTCTTCAAGTCGT
>SKOX01000437.1 GCA_007119835.1 Paracoccaceae bacterium | reverse complement strand
GCAGAGCGGCCGGACGCGGTAGAGGCGAGGCCGCCGGGCGGGCGGCCTCGCGGCATGGTCACGCGTGGATCGCGCCGTCGCCGCAGGCGAGCGCGGCCTCGCGCACGGCTTCCGAGAAGGTCGGGTGGGCGTGGCACGTCCGGGCGAGATCCTCGGCCGCGGCGCCGAACTCCATCGCGACGCAGACCTCGTGGATCAGGTCGCCGGCATAGGGGCCGATGATGTGGGCGCCGAGGATGCGGTCGGTGTCCTTGTCAGCGAGGATCTTGACGAAGCCGTCGCCCATGAAGTGCGACTTGGCCCGCGCGTTGCCCATGAAGGGGAACTTGCCGACCTTGTAGGCGCGGCCGGATTTCTTCAGCGACTCCTCGGTCTCGCCGACGAAGGACACCTCGGGGGCGGTGTAGATCACGCCCGGGATGGTGCCGTAGTTCACGTGGCCGTGCTGGCCGGCGATGGTCTCGGCGACCGCCATGCCCTCGTCCTCGGCCTTGTGGGCGAGCATCGGCCCCTTGATGGTGTCGCCGAGCGCGTAGATGCCTTCGACATTGGTGCGCCACTGGTCGTCGGTCACGATCATGCCGCGCTCGGTGGCGACGCCCACCTCCTCGATCCCGAGGCCCGCCGTGTAGGGGCGGCGGCCGGTGGCGACGAGCACGACGTCGGCGTCGATCGTGTGGTCGCTGTCGTCCTTGCGCGACTTGTAGGCGACGGAGAGCGCCTTGCCCTTCTTCGTCGCCGACTGGACGGCGGAGTTCATGACGAACTTAATGCCCTGTTTCTGCAGGATCTTCTGGAACGTCTTCTGGACCTCGGAGTCGAGGCCGGGGGTGATGTGGTCGAGGTATTCGATCACGGTCACCTCCGAGCCCAGGCGGTTGTAGACCGAGCCCATCTCGAGGCCGATGACGCCGGCGCCGATGACGACGAGGCGCTTCGGCACCGACTGCAGCTCGAGCGCGCCGGTGGAGGTGACCACGGTCTTCTCGTCGATCTCGAGGCCGGGCAGCGAGGACGCCTCGGATCCGGTGGCGATGACGACGGCCTTGCCGGCCGAGTGGGTCTCGCCGTTGACGGACACCTTGCCGGGGCCCTCGATCTTGCCCCAGCCCTTGAGCCAGGTGACCTTGTTCTTCTTGAAGAGGAACTCTATCCCCTTGGTATTGCTGTCGACTGTCGATTGCTTGTAGGCGACCATCTTGGGCAGGTCGACCTTCGGTTTGCCGCCGACGATGCCCATCTTCTCGAACTCGTCGCCGGCTTGGTGGAAGAGCTCCGAGGCGTGGAGCATCGCCTTCGACGGGATGCAGCCGACGTTGAGGCAGGTGCCGCCCAGGGTCTCGCGGCCTTCGACGCAGGCGGTCTTGAGCCCGAGTTGCGCGCAGCGGATGGCGCAGACGTAGCCGCCGGGGCCGGCGCCGATGATGATCACGTCGTAGTCGGCCATGGGGTCCCTCCATTCGTTTCGGCCCGTCTGCGGGCCATGCATATTCGATGCAGTTTCCATGCGCATTTGATACGCATGGCGTTCAGCTCAACAAGGCCGCCACGATCATCGCGAAGGTGGCGGCGGCGCCGACGCCGAAGATGACCGACCGCCAGGGGACGAGGCCGAAGGCGTAGGCCGGAACGTAGGCGATGCGGGCGGCGAGGAAGGTCCAGGCGGCCGCGGCGGTGAAGCCGGAATTGGCGCCCGAGAGCTCGACCACGACGACGGCCAGCGTGAAGAGGATCAGCGCCTCGAAGAGGTTGTTCAGCGCGCGGTAGAGGCGGCCGGGGATGCCGGCGAGCGCGAGCGGCTCGTCGCGGGGGCCGACGGTCTTGCGCGGCCCGAGCTGGAGGTTGGCGCCGGCTGCCATCAGCGCCAACTGGACCGCGGCGAGGAGCCCTGCGAGGGCGAGGACGAACACCTCGGTCGTCATGCGGGCGGTTCGCCGGCCTCGAAGACATAGGCGATCGTCTCGAAGCGGTCGGCGGCGAAGCTGTAGAGGAAGCTGAGGCCGCCCGCGCCCGCGCGCCACTCGTGGACCGCGCCGGCCGGGACGAAGACGGTGTCTCCCCGGGCGAGCGGCACCACATCGTCCGCAAGCCGCGCCTCGCCCGACCCGGCGAGGACGTGGATCGTCTCGTCGGTGTCGGGGTGGTGGTGCGCGCGCTCGACCTTGCCCGGCTCGATATAGGCGATGCCGTGCACCAGGCTGCGGGCGCCGGCCGCCCCGTCGAGGAGGGTGCGGAAGCGCACCTCTCCCCGGACGGGGTCCGACCAGCTCTCGATCGGGACGTCGTTCTCGCGCACCAGGAGCGGGACGGCGGACATGCGGCGCGCGCCCTCAGAGGTCCATCAGCAGTCGGCGCGGGTCCTCCAGGGCCTCCTTGACGCGGACGAGGAAGGTGACCGCGCCCTTGCCGTCGACGACGCGGTGGTCGTAGCTCAGCGCGAGATACATCATCGGGCGGGCGACGATCTGGCCGTTCATCACCATCGGGCGCTGCTGGATCTTGTGCATGCCGAGGATGCCCGACTGCGGCGGGTTCAGGATCGGCGAGGACATCAGCGAGCCGTAGACGCCGCCGTTCGAGATGGTGAAGGTGCCGCCCTGCATCTCGGCCATCGAGAGCTTGCCGTCGCGGGCGCGCAGGCCGAGCTCGGCGATCTTCTTCTCGATGTCGGCGAACGACATCTGGTCGGCGTTGCGCACCACCGGCACGACGAGGCCGGTCGGCGTGCCGACCGCGACGCCCATGTGGACGAAGTGCTTGTAGACGATGTCGGTGCCGTCGATCTCGGCGTTGACCTCGGGCACCTCCTTGAGGGCGTGGCAGCAGGCCTTGGTAAAGAACGACATGAAGCCGAGCTTGACGCCGTGCTTCTTCTCGAACTGGTCCTTGAAGGTGTTGCGCAGCTCCATGACGCCGGTCATGTCCACCTCGTTGTAGGTGGTGAGCATGGCCGCGGAGTTCTGCGCCTCCTTGAGCCGGCGCGCGATGGTCTGGCGCAGGCGGGTCATCTTGACCCGCTCCTCGCGGGCGGCGTCCTCGGCGGCCACGGGCGCGCGCGGAATCGCGGCGGCTTCGGGCGGCGGGACCTTGGCGGGCTCCGACGGCTTCGGCGGCTGGGTCAGCGCCTTCATCACGTCCTCCTTCATCACCCGGCCGTCGCGGCCGGTGCCCTCGACCTGATCGCGCGAGACGCCCTTGTCGGCCATCATCTTCTTGGCCGACGGCGCGTCCTCGACGTCTCCGCGCGCGGTCGCGGCCGGCGCCTCGGCGCGCTCGGCGGCGGCCTTCTCGGCCTTGGGGGCGGCGGCCCTGGTGGCGCCGCCGCCGGAGATGCATGCGAGGACCGCGCCCGCGGCGACCGTGGTGCCGGCCTCGGCCTTGATCTCCGACAGCGTGCCGGAGGCAGGTGCGGGCACCTCGACCGAGACCTTGTCGGTCTCGAGCTCGCAGAGCATCTCGTCCTGGGTCACGGCGTCGCCGACCTGCTTGAACCAGGTCGAGACGGTGGCCTCGCTGACGCTTTCGCCGAGGGTGGGCACGCGGACGTCGACGGAGCGGGCGTTGGCCGGCGCGCTCTCCTCGCTTTCGTCGGCCTCGGCGCCGGCGTGCTCGCGCACGGGCGAGGGCGCCTCGGGCGCCTGGGTCTTGGGCTTCGCCGCCTTCCTGGCGCCCCCGTTTGCTCCGGCGCCGGCGCCGTCCTCGATGGTGGCGAGCAGCGCGTCGACGCCGACGGTCTCGCCCTCCTTGGCGATGATCTCGGAGAGCACGCCGGCGGAGGGTGCGGGCACCTCCACCGTCACCTTGTCGGTCTCGAGCTCGCAGAGCATCTCGTCCTGCTGGACCTCCTCGCCCTCCTTCTTGAACCAGGTGGCGACGGTGGCTTCTGTGACGCTCTCGCCGAGCGTGGGAACGCGGATATCGACCATTTCCTCCCCCTCAGATCGTCAGCGCTTCGTCGACGAGCGCGTCCTGCTGTTGCTTGTGCTGCCGCGCGAGGCCCGTGGCGGGCGAGGCGGCGGCGGGGCGCCCGACGTAGCGCGGCCGCCCGTGATCGGCCTCGATCCGGCCGAGCACCCATTCGAGGTTCGGCTCGACGAAGGCCCAGCCGCCCTGGTTCTTGGGCTCCTCCTGGCACCAGATCATCTCGGCCTGCTTGAAGCGGCCGAGCTCCTTGGTCAGCGAGAGCGCCGGGAACGGGTAGAACTGCTCGAGCCGCATCAGATAGACGTCATCGATCCCGCGGGCGTCGCGGGCCTCGAGCAGGTCGTAGTAGACCTTGCCCGAGCAGAGCACGACGCGGCGGATCTTGTCGTCGGCGACGAGCTTCGCGGACGAGATCGGCGAATCGGGATGGTCGGCGTCGTCCCAGAGCACGCGGTGGAACGACGAGTTGCCGGTGAACTCGTGCAGCCGGGAGACCGCGAGCTTGTGGCGCAGCAGCGATTTCGGCGTCATCATGATCAGCGGCTTGCGGAAGCTGCGGTGCAGCTGCCGGCGCAGGATGTGGAAGTAGTTGGCCGGCGTGGTGCAGTTGGCGACGATCCAGTTGTCGCCGGCGCACATCTGCAGGAACCGCTCGAGCCGGGCCGACGAATGCTCCGGCCCCTGGCCCTCGTAGCCGTGCGGCAGCAGCATGACGAGGCCCGACATCCGCAGCCACTTCGACTCGCCCGACGAGATGAACTGGTCGATCATGATCTGGGCGCCGTTGACGAAGTCGCCGAACTGGGCCTCCCAGAGCGTGAGCGCGTTCGGCTCGGCCAGGCTGTAGCCGTACTCGTAGCCGAGGACGGCGTATTCCGAGAGCATGGAGTCGACGACCTCGTAGGTCGCCTGGCCCGCCTCGATGTGGTTGAGCGGCAGGTGACGCTCCTCGGTCTCCTGGTCGATCACCGCCGAGTGCCGCTGGGAGAAGGTGCCGCGGGTGCTGTCCTGGCCCGAAAGCCGGACCGGGTAGCCTTCAACGAGCAGGGTGCCGAAGGCGAGCTGCTCGGCCGTCGCCCAGTCGATGCCCTCGCCCGCCGCGATCGCCTTGCGGCGCGCCTCGAAGACGCGGGTGAGCGTGCGGTGCGGCTTCACGTGGTCGGGGATGCGGGTGATCGCCTCGCCGACGACGCGGAACCGGCTCTCGTCGACGGCGGTCGTGCCCCGCTGGTACTGGCCCTCGTGCTTTCCGAGGTGCGCCCAGCGGCCGTCGAGCCAGTCGGCCTTGTTCGGGCGGTAGGTCTTGCCGGCGTCGAACTCCTCGTTGAGGTGGGCCTGGAAGGCGGCCTTCATGTCCTCGATCTCGCCCTCGGGGATGAGGCCGTCCTGGACGAGGCGCTCGGTGTAGAGCTGGAGGGTCGTCTTGTGGCCCTTGATGGACTTGTACATCAGGGGCTGGGTGAACATCGGCTCGTCGCCCTCGTTGTGGCCGAAGCGCCGGTAGCAGAACAGGTCGATGACCACGTCCTTGCCGAACTTCTGGCGGAACTCGATGGCGATGCGGGAGGCATGGACGACGGCCTCGGGGTCGTCGCCGTTGACGTGGAAGACCGGCGCCTCGACCATCAGCGCGACGTCGGTGGGGTAGGGCGACGAGCGCGAGTTGTGCGGCGCCGTCGTGAAGCCGATCTGGTTGTTGACGACGATGTGCAGGGTGCCGCCGGTCCGGTGGCCCTTCAGACCCATCAGGCCGAAGCACTCGGCCACGACGCCCTGGCCCGCGAAGGCCGCGTCGCCGTGCAGCAGGATGGGCAGCACGCGCCGGCGCTCGGTGTCGCCGATCTGGGCCTGCTTGGCGCGGACCTTGCCGAGGACCACGGGGTTGACCGCCTCGAGGTGGCTCGGGTTCGCGGTCAGCGACAGGTGCACGACGTTGCCGTCGAACTCGCGGTCCGACGAGGCGCCGAGGTGGTACTTGACGTCGCCCGAGCCCTCGACCTCGTCGGGCTTGAACGAGCCGCCCTGGAATTCGTTGAAGATCGCGCGGTAGGGCTTGCCCATGACGTTGGCGAGGACGTTGAGCCGGCCGCGATGCGGCATGCCGATGACGATCTCCTCGACGCCGAGCGAGCCGCCGCGCTTGATGATCTGCTCCATCGCCGGCACCAGCGCCTCGCCGCCGTCGAGGCCGAAGCGCTTGGTCCCCATGTACTTGACCTGGAGGAACTTCTCGAAGCCCTCGGCCTCCACGAGCTTGTTGAGGATGGCGCGGCGGCCGCGGCGGGTGAAGGCGATCTCCTTGCCGTAGCCCTCGATCCGCTCCTTGAGCCAGGCGGACTGCTGGGGGTCGGAGATGTGCATGAACTGCAGCGCGAAGGTGCCGCAATAGGTGCGCTTGACGAGGGCGAGGATCTCGCGGAGCGACGCCGCCTCGAGGCCGAGCACCATGTCGAGGAAGATCGGCCGGTCCATGTCGGCTTCGGTGAAGCCGTAGGTGGCCGGGTCGAGCTCCGGGTGCGGGTCGGGCTCGACGAGGCCGAGCGGATCGAGGTCGGCGACGAGGTGGCCGCGGATGCGGTAGGCGCGGATCAGCATGAGCGCGCGCATCGAATCGACGACCGCCTGCTGGACCTGGGCTTCGGTGACGACGTGGCCGGTTTCCTTGGCCTTGCCCTTGATCTTCTCGGCCACGGCCTTGGCCTGCGGCCACTGGCCGGTCAGGGCGCCGGTGATCTCGTCGCTCGGCTGGGGTGGCCAGTCGGCGCGCGCCCAGGACGGGCCGCGGGCGTTCTGGGCCGCCTCGCCGCTCTCGTCGCCGAGGGAGCGGAAGAACTCGGCCCAGCTGTCGTCGACCGAACCCGGGTCCTCGGCGTAGCGGGCGTAGAGGTCCTCGACGAAGGCGGCGTTCGAGCCCTGGAGGAAGGACGAGGAGTGGAAGACGTCGTTCTGGCTTTGCTCGGTCATGGCCTCGTGCGGATGTTCCGCTCCCTGGTGCGGACCGCTGGGGTCCGGGTTCTGTCGCGGCGCGCGGCCGCTAGTGCGCCGGCTCCGGCACCGGCAGGGCGTATTCGAAACGCGAGAACACCCAGTCGAACTCGCGACGGATGATGTCCCGCGTCTCCGGCGTGAAATACGCGGCCAGGGGATAGCGTTCCCGCTCGCCGCCGCGCTGCTTGGTCACCGGGAGCCGCTCAGGCTCCCAGGGCAGTCCGAGCCGCGCGCAGAGCTCGGCGAGTTCGTCCGCGAGATGCTCCTGCCGGACGAAGGCGTCGATCGCGACCTGGCCGTCGATCGCGACGATGTCGAGGTCGTTGGTCCATTTGCGCCGGCCGAACCAGCCGCCCTTGACGAAGCCGGCGAAGCCCGCCCGGGCCCGCTCGAAGCCGACGTCGTCGATCGGGTAGTGCTGCCCGTTCAGCCAGAAGAAGTGTGACAGCATCCGGGCATACGGGTTCCGCACCGTCGCGATCTTGGTGTAGCTCTCCCAGATCTCCGGGCCGAGCAGCGCGCGCACGCGCGCCGCCGGCATGTGGTTGACCCAGGTGTCGGATCGCCGCTTGCCCGAGCGCCGGCTGCCGACGATGCCGACCTCCGTGACCGTCTCCGCCGCCGCCTCGGTCCCGGCAAAGCGGTCCTCGGGCACGCAGAAGCGCTCGAGATACATCTCCACCGAGGTTCCCGCGGTCTTGCGGGTCTTCATGAAGATGAACCGGTGCGGATGGCAGACGAGGACCATGGAGAGCCTAGCGCCCCATCGCCTTCAGCACCGCCTCGCCCAGGGAAGCGGGGCTGTCGGCCACGGTGATGCCGGCGGACTTCATCGCCTCGATCTTGTCGTCGGCGCCGCCCTTGCCGCCGGCGACGATGGCGCCGGCGTGGCCCATGCGCCGGCCCGGAGGCGCGGTGCGGCCGGCGATGAAGCCGGCGGTGGGCTTCGAGCGGCCGCGCTTCGCCTCGTCCTTGATGAACTGGGCGGCGTCCTCCTCGGCGGCGCCGCCGATCTCGCCGATCATGATGATCGCCTGGGTTTCGTCGTCGGCGAGCAGCCACTCGAGGACGTCGATATGCTCGGTGCCCTTGATCGGGTCGCCGCCGATGCCGACGCAGGTCGACTGGCCGAGGCCCGCGTTGGTCGTCTGGGCGACGGCCTCGTAGGTCAGCGTGCCGGAGCGCGAGACGACGCCGACCGAGCCGCGCTTGTGGATGTGGCCTGGCATGATGCCGATCTTGCAGGCGTCGGGCGTGATGACGCCGGGGCAGTTCGGGCCGATCAGGACGGACGACGAGCCCTGGAGCGCGCGTTTCACCTTCATCATGTCGAGCACCGGGATGCCCTCGGTGATGCAGACGATCAGCTCCATCTCGGCGTCGATCGCCTCGAGGATCGCGTCCGCGGCGAAGGGCGGCGGCACGTAGATCGAGGTGGCGTTGGCGCCGGTCCGCTCGCGGGCCTCGGCCACGGTGTTGAAGACCGGCAGGCCGATATGGGTCTCGCCGCCCTTGCCGGGCGTGACGCCGCCGACCATCTTGGTGCCGTAGGCGATCGCCTGCTCGGAGTGGAAGGTGCCCTGCGAGCCGGTCAGGCCCTGGCAGATGACCTTGGTGTTCTCGTCGACGAGGATGGCCATGTCAGTTGCCCTTCACCGCTTTCACGATCTTCTCGGCGGCATCCGCCAGGTTGTCGGCCGCGATCACCGCGAGGCCGCTCTCGTTGATGATCTTCTTGCCGAGGTCGACGTTGGTGCCCTCGAGCCGGACGACGAGGGGGACCTGCAGGCCGACCTCCTTGACCGCGGCGATGACGCCCTCGGCGATGACGTCGCAGCGCATGATGCCGCCGAAGATGTTGACCAGGATGCCCTTCACGTTCGGGTCCGAGGTGATGATCTTGAACGCCTCGGTCACCTTGTCCTTGGTCGCGCCGCCGCCGACGTCGAGGAAGTTGGCGGGCTCCGAGCCGTAGAGCTTGATGATGTCCATCGTCGCCATGGCGAGGCCGGCGCCGTTGACCATGCAGCCGATCTCGCCGTCGAGCGCGATGTAGTTGAGGTCGAACTTCGAGGCCTGCAGCTCCTTGGCGTCCTCCTCGCTCTCGTCGCGCAGCGAAAGCACCTCGGGCTGGCGGTAGAGGGCGTTCGAGTCGAAGCTCAACTTGCAGTCGAGGCACTTGAGCTCGCCCGTGTCGGTGACGATCAGCGGGTTGATCTCGAGCATCTCCGCGTCCTTCTCGGTGAAGAGGCGGTAGAGCTTGTTGACGAGGTCGACGCACTGGCGGATCTGCTTGCCCTGCAGCCCGAGCGCGAAGGCGACGCGGCGGCCGTGGAAGCCGGAGATGCCCGAGGCGGGATCGACGGTGAAGGTGAGGATCCGCTCGGGGGTCTTCGCCGCGACCTCCTCGATGTCCATGCCGCCCTCGGTCGAGACCACGAAGGCGACGCGCGAGGTCGCCCGGTCGACGAGCAGCGCGAGGTAGAGCTCGCGCTCGATGCCGGAGCCTTCCTCGATGTAGATGCGGTTGACGGTGCGCCCGGCCGGGCCGGTCTGGTGGGTGACCAGGGTGCGGCCGAGCATCTTCTGGGCCTCCTCGGCGGCCTCCTCGACCGACTTGGCGAGGCGCACGCCGCCCTTCTCGCCGGCGGAGGCTTCCTTGAACTTGCCCTTGCCGCGGCCGCCGGCGTGGATCTGCGCCTTGACGACCCAGAGCGGGCCTTCTAGTTCGCCCGCGGCGGTCTTGGCCTCGTCGGCCTTCAGCACGATACGGCCACCGGATACCGGCGCGCCGTATTCGCGCAGGAGTTGCTTGGCCTGGTATTCGTGAATGTTCATGCGGCGCTCTCCCTCGTCGTCGCCTCCCGGGGCGCGCGTGTGCGGGGTATGGCCGTGCCGCCCCGCTCCCGTAGATCGCATGCCCCTCGGCGCGCTTCCGTATGCCGGTAGACAACGGCATGCAACGGATTTGATCAAGGGGCGCGTGCGCGGATGCGAAAAACATGCTTCTGTGATCACAGGATTTCGGCGTGTGATCACAGTTGCTGCGGCGCGGGAAGCCGGGACCGGCGGCGGTGAGTCGCCGAGGGCGGCCGCGGGCCGGTGGCGGCCTCGGCGGGCGGCGTCAGGCCTTCGGCCCGTCCCGCTCCGGTGCGACCGGGGTGTAGGCGCAGCGGTCGGGCTTGAGGTCGATCAGCGGCGTGCCGTCGAGGCAGTCGAGGCCGCGGACGACGAGGACCGGCCCCTCGCGGCGGACGAGGCGCGCGAGGCTGGTGCCGATCGGGTTCGGCCGCACCGGCGAGCGCAGCGAGAAGGTGCCGCGGGCGGCCGGGCCGTGGCTGGGGTTCTGCCGCAGCAGGTCGCGGCGCGAGCGGTGGAGCCAATAGAGCACCTCGATCCGCTCGTAGCGCTCGATGCCGTCGAGGGCGGCGTCCCACGGCGGCGCGAGCTCGATCCGGCATTCGGGGCCGTCGAGGCTGCCCTGGCGCGGGCAGTCTTCGCGCGCGGCCCAGGGCGTGCGGATGCGGCCGATGAAGGCGAGCGTGGCGTCCGCGGGCAGGGGCGCCTCGGTCGCCTCCTCGTGCGGGCGCATGGCCTGGACGTCGGTCACCTCGCGCGACCGCGGTCGTCGCGTCGGAGGCTGCGGGCGCTGAGCTTCATCGTGGTTCCTCCTCGGGCGAGCGGGTGTGACGGCCCGGCGTCGGCCGGGTTTCCGGGCGGTGGGCTTCGCCCGGTCGCGAATCAGGCATTGTACCGGACCGCGCCGAGATCCTTGAGGTCGTAGCCGCCGAGGAAGCCGGCGCGGCGGGCGAAGGCCTCCGAGCGGGTGAAGCCGAGGAGCGCCTGGAGCGGCGGCTCGAAATAGTCGCGGCGGCGCAGGACGAGGTCGAAGTCCTCCCAGGCGATGGGCACGAAGTC
>SKOX01000355.1 GCA_007119835.1 Paracoccaceae bacterium | reverse complement strand
CGTCATCCGTGAGGGGATGAAGTCGATCTCCGTGCCGCACGACGTGACCGACCGGCCGGGCGCGCCGGCGCTGAAGGTCCGCCGCGGCGAGATCGCCTTCCGGGGCGTGCGTCACCACTACGGGCGGGGGCGCGGCGGGCTCGAGGGCATCGACCTGACCATCGATCCCGGCGAGAAGGTCGGTCTCGTCGGGCGGTCGGGCGCGGGAAAGTCGAGCCTCGTCAACCTGCTCCTGCGGTTTCGCGACCCCGAACAGGGCCGGATCGAGATCGACGGGCAGGACATCCGCGGCGTCACCCAGGAGAGCCTGCGGCGGGCGATCGGGGTGGTGACGCAGGACAGCTCGCTCCTGCACCGGTCGGTGCGGGAGAACATCCTCTACGGCAACCCGGCGGCGACGGAGGCCGAGATGGTCGCCGCCGCCCGCCGCGCGGAGGCCGACGGCTTCATCCGCGACCTGCGCGATCCGGCCGGGCGGGCGGGCTACGACGCCTTCGTCGGCGAGCGCGGCGTGAAGCTCTCGGGCGGGCAGCGGCAAAGGGTCGCGATCGCGCGGGTGATCCTCAAGGACGCGCCGATCCTCGTGCTCGACGAGGCGACGAGCGCGCTCGATTCGGAGGTGGAGGCGGCGATCCAGGAGACGCTCTACGGCGTGATGGAGGGCAAGACCGTCATCGCGATCGCGCACCGGCTGTCGACGATCGCGCACATGGACCGGATCGTGGTCCTCGACGGCGGCCGGATCGTCGAGCAGGGGAGCCATGGCGAGCTTCTGGCGTTGAAGGGGCTATATGCCGGCTTCTGGAACCGCCAGTCGGGCGGCTTCATCAATCTCGAGGCTGCCGAGTAGATGCGCTTCTCCGATCTGATCGCGCCGTTCCGGCGGGCCGAGGGGCCGCCGCCCCGCCAGCTCCCGGCCTTCCTGCGCTGGGCGCTCGGCGGCGCGTTCCCGGCGATCTTCGTCGCGCTCGGGGTGTCGGTGGCGGTGGGGCTGACCGAGGTCGGCGCGGCCTTCGTCGTCGGCTGGCTGATCGATCTTGCCCAGGCGCGGGGGCCGGAGGGCCTCTTCGCCGACAGCTGGCCCGCGCTGCTTGCCGCGGCGCTGTTCTTCCTGCTGCTCAGGCCGGGGCTGATGGGCCTGTCGGCGGCGCTGAACGCGCTGACGCTGCAGCCGAACCTCTACCCGCTGGTGCTGTCGCGGCTGAACCGGCACACGCTGGGGCAGTCGCTGTCGTTCTTCGACGACGACTTCGCGGGCCGGATCGCGCAGAAGCAGCAGCAGACGGCGCGGGCGATCACCGAGGTGGTGTCGGAGAGCGTCAACATCATGGGGCTGGCGGTGTCGTCGATCATCGGGGCGGCGGTGCTCGTCGGCATCATGCACCCGATGCTGGCGGTGCTGTTGCTCCTCTGGGTCGCGATGCTGGCGCTGCTTATACGCCACTACATGCCGCAGGTGCGCGCGCGCTCGAAGGCACGTGCGGCGGCCCGGGCGGTGGTGACGGGGCAGGTGGTCGACACGGTGACCAACATCGCCACCGTCAAGCTCTTCTCCCACGGGCGGCACGAGGACGAGGCGACGCTCGACGCGCTCGGGCAGTACCGCGGCACGACCGTCGCCTTCGGCGGCGTGACGGCGCGGTTCCGCTTCTGGCTGATGGCGGTCGCGGGCACCCTGCCGGTGATGCTGATCGGCGGCGCGCTTTGGTTCTGGTCGCAGGGTGCGGCGAGCGCGGGCGACATCGCGGCGGCAGGGCTGGTCGCCACGCGGATCGCGCAGATGTCGGGCTGGGTGTCGATGACGGCGATGGGGATCTTCACCAACATCGGCGAGATCGAGGACGGCATGCGGACCCTGTCGCCGCCGCACCGGATCGTCGACGCGGAGGACGCCCTCGAGCCCGCGGGCGCGCGCGGAGCGGTGGCCTTCGATGAGGTCTGCTTCGGCTACGGCCGCGAGGCGCCGGCGCTCGATCGGTTCACGCTCCGGATCGCGCCCGGCGAGAAGGTGGCGCTGGTCGGCCGCTCGGGCGCGGGCAAGTCGACGGCGGTGGCGCTCCTGCTGAGGCTCTACGACGTCGAGGGCGGGCGGATCAGGCTCGACGGCATCGACATCCGCGCGTTGAGCCAGGACGGGCTCAGGGCGCAGATCGGCATGGTCCGGCAGGAGACGGCGATGTTCAACCGCTCGGCGCTGGAGAACATCCGCTATGGCCGGCCGGGGGCGAGCGACGCGGAGGTGTTCGAGGCGGCGCGCCGGGCCCAGGCGCATGATTTCATTCTGGATCTGCGCGACTTCAGGGGGCGCGAGGGCTACGAGGCGCATCTCGGCGAGCGCGGCGTGAAGCTCTCGGGCGGGCAGCGGCAGCGGATCGCGCTCGCCCGCGTGATCCTGAAGAACGCGCCGGTGCTGGTGCTCGACGAGGCGACGAGCGCGCTCGATTCGGAGGTCGAGGCGGCGATCCAGGACACGCTCGAGACGGTGATGGAGGGCAAGACGGTGATCGCCATCGCGCACCGGCTGTCGACGATCGCGCAGATGGACCGGATCGTGGTGATCGACGACGGGCGGATCGTCGAGGAGGGCAGCCACGGCGCGCTGCTGCGCGCGGGCGGGCTCTATGCGCGGTTCTGGAACCGGCAGTCGGGCGGGTTCATCAATCTGGCGGCGGAGTGAGCTTTTCCCGCGAGACCGGCAGGTTAACGGCGGTTCCTGCTGTATGCTTTCCGTGTGCATTGCATATGCCATTCGTAGGCATGCCGGTTTGTCGGGATCGATTCGTTAACGCGGCAGACGGGAAAGCGCCCGGGGGCCGGCGCGGGGAGGGTGATGGGCGAGCGGCTCGACCGGGCGCTGGTGGCGCGGGGG
>SKOX01000449.1 GCA_007119835.1 Paracoccaceae bacterium | reverse complement strand
GGTGGCCGCGATCCTCGAGGCGGTCGCCGACGAGGGCCGGCGCGTGCTCCTCGAGTCCGAGGCGAACGCGATCCTCGAGGCCTACGGCGTGCCGACGGTCGAGACACGCACCGCCCGCGGCCCCGAGGCCGTGGCCGCGGCCGCGGAGACGCTCCTCGCGCGTGCAGACGCCGTGGCCGTGAAGCTCCTGTCGCGCGACGTCGTGCACAAGTCGGAGGTGGGCGGCGTCGCCCTCAATCTCGACACGGCCGAGGCGGCTGCCGAGGCGGCGCGTGCGATCGTGGCGCGCCTCGCGCGGCTCAGGCCTGGCGCACGCTTCGACGGCTTCGTCGTCCAGCCGATGGTCCGCCGCGCGATGGCGGAGGAGGTGATCGCCGGCATCGGCCGCGACCGGGTCTTCGGGCCGTTTATCCTCTTCGGTGCGGGCGGGCTGAAGGTCGAGACGGTGCGCGACACCGCGGTGGCGCTGCCGCCGCTCGAACCCGACCTCGCCGGCGACCTCGTCGAGCGCACGCGCATCGGCCGGGTTCTGGTCGCCCGGTCGCAGGAGGGCGAGCCCGGCATGGCGGCGCTGCGCGGCGTGCTCGTGGCGCTGTCGAACCTGACCGAAGACTTCCCCTGCATCGTCGGGCTCGACATCAACCCGCTGCTCGCCGACGCCGACGGGGTGGTCGCCGTCGATGCCGGCCTCGAGATCGAGCCCGGCGACGTCGAGCGCCGCGGTCCCAATCCCGACTTCGCGATCCGCTCCTATCCGGCCGCCTGGACGCGCGAGATCACGCTGAATGGCGAGACCTACGTCTTCCGCGCGATCCGCCCGACGGACGCCTTCCTCTATCCCGCCTTCCTCGAGCGGCTCGACCCGGAGGCGATCCGCATGCGCTTCCTCGCGCCGCGGCGGCACTTTCCCGACGAGATGGGCCTGAGGCTGACGCAGCTCGACTACGACCGGGACATGGCGTTCGTCGCCATCGATCCCGACGGCGACCTCGCCGGTGTCGCGCGGATGGCGAGCGATCCCGACCGCGATACGGCGGAATACGCGCTGATCGTGCGGTCCGATCTCGGCGGGCGGGGGCTCGGGCGGGCGCTGCTCGGCCATCTCATCGAGTATGCCCGCGCCGAAGGCCTCCAGCGGCTCGAGGGCGCGATCCTCGCCGAGAACAAGGCGATGATCGGGCTCGTTTCGAAGCTCGGCTTCTCGCTCTGGAGCGACCCGGAGGACCGCTCGGTCGTCGATTCGCGTCTCGACCTGCGGACGGCGGGCCAGTAGGCGCGTGAGGACGCCCGGCGCGGGCGCGGCGGTCACGCGGACGTCGCTTGCCGGCAGGATTTCTGGCGTGCATCCACTGCGAACATGAGTCGGAGACGAGGCGGATGACCCGGGTCAAGGAGCGTTTGCTGAAGCAGGAGCGCCGCCTGCGGCGGCAGATAAGGGCGCTCACCGAGAGCGTGCCGTGGACGCGCGGCAAGGTCGACCGGCTGCTCGAGGACCGGATGCGCCTGGTGCGCGTGCCCGTCGGGATCTTTTTCGTCCTTGCCGGCTTCCTCGGCTTCTTGCCGGTCCTCGGCTTCTGGATGCTGCCCCTCGGGCTCCTGCTGCTCGCGGTCGACCTGCCGGCGCTCCGGCCGGTGGTCTCGTCGGTCTCGATCCGGCTGCGCCGTCGCATCCGGAGCTGGCGGCGCCGTCGTTCCTGACCTTGCCGGCGGGACGCGCTCACGTCGCATCGGCTTGAAGTGGGCGGACGGCCGGCATAGTCTCTTCCGCGCAGGCAGGGAGAACCGGCGTCGCCGGTGCCGAAGGAGCAACCGCGCCCCGGAAACTCTCAGGCCCCAGGACCGGTCTGCGGCGAAACTCTGGAGAGAGGCGCGCACGCGCCCGCCGACGGGATAGCGATCTCAGGCGAACGGACAGAGGGGGCGTCGGTGGCCGCGGCAGCGGCCGCCTCCTTGTCGCGATCGAGAGTGCGCCCTGTGCAGAGGGCGGGAGAAGGGGCATGAACGAGCTCAGGACGACGCCGCTCGACGGGCTGCACCGCAGCCTCGGCGCGAAGATGGTGCCCTTCGCGGGCTACGCCATGCCGGTGCAGTTTGCCGCAGGCGTGCTGAAGGAGCATCTGCACACGCGCGCCCACGCCGGGCTCTTCGATGTCAGCCACATGGGGCAGGTGGAGATCCGGCCGCGGTCCGGCGACCTCGCGCAAGCCATGGGCGCGCTCGAACGCCTGGTGCCGATGGACGTGCTGGCGCTGAAGCCCGGCCGGCAGCGCTACGGCCTCTTCACGAACGAGAAAGGCGGCATCCTCGACGACCTGATGTTCGCCAACCTCGGTGAGCGGCTGTTCGTCGTCGTGAACGCCGCGCGCAAGGCGGCCGATGTCGCGCATCTCGAGGCGGCACTGGGCGAGGAATGCGTCGTCGAGCCCCTCGACCGCGGGCTGATCGCCCTCCAGGGACCGGGGGCGGAGGCGGCGCTGGCCGCGCTGGAGCCGGGGGTCGCGGCGATGCGCTTCATGGACGTGGCGGAGGTCGAGCTCGCCGGCGCGCCCTGCATCGTGTCGCGCTCGGGCTATACCGGCGAGGACGGCTACGAGATATCGGTCCCCGCCGAAGCGGCCGAGGCGCTGGCGACGCGCCTGCTGGCCGAGGAGGGCGTGCTGCCGATCGGGCTCGGCGCCCGCGACTCGCTGAGGCTCGAGGCGGGGCTCTGCCTCTACGGCGAGGACATCGACGAGACGACGACGCCGGTCGAGGCAGCGCTCGAATGGGCGATCCAGCCCGCGCGGCGGCGCGGCGGCGCGCGGCAGGGCGGCTTCCCGGGGGCCGAGGCGATCCTCGGCCAGATCGAGACCGGCGCGCAGCGGCGGCGCGTAGGGCTGAGGCCCG
>SKOX01000438.1 GCA_007119835.1 Paracoccaceae bacterium | reverse complement strand
GCGAATGCCGAACGCGGTGGCGTATTCGCGCACCTCGCGCGAGAGCCGGGCGGGGTGCCAGGCGTCCGCGCGCACCGGCTTCAGGATCAGACGGCGCGAGAGCGGCGCCTTGTCGACGATGGCTTCGGCCGCTGGCGTGAGCGGCATGTTCACGATCCGCCGCCGCCGCTTGTTCGGGCGCAGGATGATCACGCGGCTGCCATCGGGCGCCCTCCTGATCTCGCTGCGTTCGAGCTCGACGAGATCGCCGATGCGCAGGCCCGTTTCGCGCGCGAGCCGCACCGCGTCCGCGTGGGCCTCGGGAGCACGCCGGCAGATGAGATCGACCTCGGCGTCCTCCCAGATGATCTCGGCGCGATCCGCGCCCTCGTAGAAGCGCGGGATGCCGCGCAGGTAGTTGACCGGCACCCTTTCGGGATGGCGCCCGGTCGCCCAGCTCAACGCGAACTTGAACGGGTCGAGGCGCTTGTCGGCGGCCTTGCCGGACCAGCGCATCTCGATCCAGTCGAGCACGTTGCCCTTGATGGCGACAGTGTTGACGATGCCAAGCGGCGCGCTGCCGTACCTGGCTCGCACGTCGGCAAGACCTTTCAGGTAGTCGGTCCGGGTGCGTGGGGCGAGTCGGCAGAACTCGCGGGAGCGCTCGTAGGCGTCGAGCAGGTCGTTGAGCGTGGCCCAGCCGTCGCCCGCAGCGCGCGGCGGCGCGAGCGCCGACTTCAGGCCGACCGCCGCGTCGTAGGCCGCCTGGTAGCCCGGCGTGCCCGGTGGGTTCGGCTCGCCCGTGCGCCAGATCCGCGGGCCCTTGCGGCCCACCGTGTGGTACTCGATCACGCCGCCCCTGGAACTGCGCTTTCGGACGACGCTGATGGTGTCGTAGCGTGGTGGCATGCCATCATCTCCCCCTTCCCCAACGGACACTGACGCTCGGCTCCCGAGGGCTATCAAGGGAATAAGACGCTAACTTCGTTGAACTTTCTGCGGCCAGACATGCTCCGGATGGCCTGACGCGTTGTCGCGGAACCAGCGCGCGACGGCATCGCTCTCCGCAGCCGGCTTCTCCGCCGGCCCGTCCTCGCGGGGGCGCGTGAGGACGGTGACGTCGCGCCCCCGGACCTCGAAGCCGTAGACCGGCAGCTCGAGCCGCTGCGCCAGCCGGACGAAGCGCTCGACCCGCGCCTCGGTGGTGTTCCAGCGGACCCGCGGCGGCTTCATCGTGCCACCACGTCCGCGCCGACCCCCCGCCGACCGAGCATCGACCGGCGAGATGCGTTCGCCGTCACAGCCACTCGGCGCCCTCCTCGAGTTCGGGCCAGAGTCGCAGCACGAGGCGTGCGATCTTCTCCTGGCAGGCGTCGAGCGTCGTGCCGCACGCCTCGACCGCCACCAAGCCATCGAGGACGTGCCAGCAGGCGCGGACCCTGAACATCGGCCCGTCTCGCTCGGCGAGCAGCGTCGGCGCAGTTCCGGCCAGCGGGCCGTGCGCGAAGGCCAGCGCCAGCGCACTGGCGAGGGACGACCTGCTGGCCGTCACGCCGAGCGCTCTACCAGGTGCGGCGGCAGGTCAGCCGAGCCGACGAGCTCGCAGCGCCCTCCCGTGCGCGTGATGGTGACGCGCCGCCGCGCGGCGCTCAACTGCACGCGGACCTCCTCACCGCCGGGCAGCCGCGCGGCGAGGTCGCCTTGCTCGGCGCGAAACCGCAGCACGCCATCGGTGCCTGCGAGCAGTTCGGCGGCCGTGTTCGGCATGCCGCGCCGCGCCCAAAAGGCTGCCCGACGCAGCGCTGTCTCGAGGCAGGCCATCACTGCACCGCCTGCATGATGCGCGTGAGCAGGGCGGCGGCGCGGCAGCTGCCGTCGGCTGCAGGAATCCGGGCGTCGCACACGAACTCCTCGACGATCGTCGCGAACGCGCGGCCGGTGAGCATGGCGAGCAGGTCGGGGCCCTCGGCGAGCGAGCGCCGCAAAGCAGCCTGCGTCTGGCCGTCGGCCGCCTCGAACACAAGTCCCTTCTCGGTGAGGAAGTCGGTCATCGTTCCGGCCATCCCCACCAGCGCGCCGAGGTAGGTGAGCGTGAGCTCGGCATGGAGCGGCTCCATCACGTGCGGCGGCAAGACAGCGGCGTCGGGCGATATGGCGGGGGCTGGCATGCTCATTCGGGCCTCTGTGAGTGTTGGTTGGGGCGGGCGCCCTCACGGCGTCGCTCGCCTCGAAGTTGTGATACGGAGAAGCGGGATCGTCAATGATCAAAATGCGGAAAAACGGTATATTTGGCGCAGCCCGCCGCGTGGCCGGGAATCTGGTGATGTCGAACCGCAGTGAAGGGGATGACCCGGTGACGAAGCGCCTGGATCTGGCCGACCTCAGGCCGGAGTTGCGCGTTCCGGCGGCCCGCCCCTTCCTGCTGGCCTTCCTCGCCCTGGTCGACGAGCAGGTGCGGCTGGTGGCCGCGTACCGGGCCCATGGCGCGGAGGCCATGTCGCTGCTCGATCTGGCCATCTGCCAGCACATTCTGGCGTTCGAGATTGTCGAAGGCGGCACGCGCCAGCAGCCGATCGTCGACAGCCTCGATGCGCCGCGGCGGACCATTCGCAACGGGCTGGCGCGGCTGGAGGCCGCCGGCCTCGTCGTGCGGGACGAGGCCGGGCTCTACCACCCGACGAAGGCGACGGCGGAGATGGTCAATGCCAACTTCGAGCGCAACTTCCGGCTCATGGCTCGGATGTGCGAGGCCTTCGCCGCGTATCGTGCGGCGCCTAAAATAGGGCCTTAACAGGTCGCTGAAGAACAGTGGCTGCAGGGATGGTTTCCCGATGCGGTTGGCTGCTGATTGGTGTTGGTGGATGGGGCGAGGGACCGGCAGGTCCGCGCCGCACGTTCAGGCAGCGAG
>SKOX01000257.1 GCA_007119835.1 Paracoccaceae bacterium | reverse complement strand
GCTCGCGGCCGGCACCAGCGCCACGCCCGCGGCATCGCAGCCCATCACCCGCGCGAAGGCGGCCCGCGCCGCGTCAGGGCCGGAGAAGAAGTCCGGCGGCCGGATCCGCCACGGCCGTGCCTTGAGCGCGAGCGCCGCCTGCCCGGCCTCGACGGCGCGGCGCAGCAACGGCGACATGTAGGCGCAGTTGAGGTAGGCGACCTCGCGCGGGAGATCGAAGAGGTCGCGCTGGCAGGGGATCATCGGCTTCGCTCCACGGGCGCCCACGCTAGGCGCGGCGCCAGCAGCGCACAAGCGCCGCGTGGTGCCGAGCGTGCAAGGGGCGCACCCGCCCGCCGGCGGCTCAGTCCGCGCGCTGATATTCCGGCAGGTCCTCGAGCATGGCGCGGGTCGCGCCGACATGGACCCGCACTTCCGCCCGGCCCGGGTCGCGCAGCACGGTGACCTCGTCGAGGCCGATCGCCACCTCCCGGCCGCCGATCCCGAGGAAGCCGCCGATGTCGACGGTCAGGTACTCGATCGCGCCGGTCTCATCGAGGACGATGTCGCCCACCTCGCCGACATGCTCGCGCTCGACGCCGAAGACGGAGGCGCCGCGCAGCTCCTCGACGGAAATCTCGGTGGCCGGCATCGGCGTGAAACCCTCGAGCGTGATCTCGGGCGCGGTCATCCGCATGCGGCCCTGCTGCCAGCCGGGCATCTCCTGCGCCGCCATCCGGTCCGGCTGTGGGCCTCCGTCGACCATGGCGCCGCCCATCATCAGGGCGCGGTCGACCAGGGGGGCATCGCGCAGTGCGTCCGCCGGCACGCCCACGACCGCGACGATCAGATCCGGCACGTTGGCGTCCGACAGGAAGCGGACCTGGTCGCGCTCGATCGCCACCTCCTCGGCCCGCGCGACTTCGGGGGGCTGCGGCCGGCCGGGCTCGGGGAGGGGCGCAGGCTCCGCTTCCATCGGGGCCTCGGCCTCTGGCAGCGCGGCGTCGAGCCCGCGCATCCAGACGACGATCCCGAGCGCCTCGCCCTGGCGGTCGAGCACGATGTCCGCGATCTGGCCCACGTTCACGAAGCCCTCGAGCGCGGCGACGTCGACCGCCCCGTCCTCGACGGCGGCCGCAAGACCGTCCGCCGTCGCTGCGTCCTCGGGCGCATAGACGGCCACGCCGATCATTCGGGCCGCGAGGAGGTCGGCTGCATCGGGCGCGAATGTGCCCGGCGGCGGCGCCTCGCCCCGCGGGCCCTCGGCCACGGCGGGCGGCGTGTCCTGCGCCAGCGCGGCGGTTCCGAGAACGGCGGCGAGCCCCGCGCCCGCGATCAGCGTCTTCATGTCGCTTCTCCCTCTGTTTTCCACCCGGACCGCGCGCAGGCCGCTCAGTCGTCCGAGGCCTTCTCCGGCTTGTCCGCGCGCTTGGTCTCGGCGAGCTCGCGGAGTTGCTCCTCGTCCATCGATTCGTACATGCTCCGCGCGGCGCCCTGGAGATCGCTCTTCTTCGCCTCGCCGCGCTTGGCGGCGAGGGCGGCGCCGGCGGCCTTCTGCTGCGACTTCGACTTGGCGGGCATCGCGGATCTCCCTTGGACGGCTCCCGGGCCTTTCCGGCTTCGTTGCAGATCAACGCACTAGGGCGCCGGCCGGTTTCACTCCGCCGCCCGCATCCCCGGCGCGTCCTCCATCAGGTCCTCGATGAAGAGACTGAGGAGCTGCGCCCGGCTGCTCACGCCGGCCTTGCGGTAGATGGCGTTCGACTGGGCCTTGACCGTGCCTTCGCTCGTCTGGCGCAGGCGGGCGATCTCGGCGATGGTCAGGCCCTTGACGGTGAACCAGGCGACGTCGCGCTCCGACGGCGTCAGGCCCCAGTCGCGGAAGCGTTCCTCGAGCAGCGTGCCGAAGGCGCGGGAGACATCGCGGAGGCGTTCCTCGACCTCGCGGCTGCGCCGGATGGTGCGCACGAGCATCGCCGCGCCGAAGCCGACGCCGATGAGCAGGCCGAGCGCCGCGCCGAGCTCCATCAGCTCGCGCGCCTGCCAGCTCAGCGGCTCGCGCCGGATGCCGAGGACGCTCGCGCCGGTCTCCCACACGAAGAACAGCGCGCAGACGACCTGCAGGCCCACCACCGCGACGAGACCCACGGCAAGCGGCTGGCGCCGCCGCCGGAGCCGGCCTCCCCGGTCCGCCGCGCGGCGGTCGTCAGGCATGGGGGCCCGCGCCCGCGCGACCGGGCAGACGCGACTGCTTCTCCTCGGTCAGGTCGCGCAGGATCTCGCCCGTGCCGCGGTCGATGACGATCTCGCGCCGGTGGCTGTCGGTCTCGGCCGTGATCCGGATGCGCCCCAGGAGCGTGCGCTCGACCTGGACGTTGCGGTAGCCCGCGGCGCGAAGCTCGTCGGCGACGGCCTCGGCCATCTCCGCACGGGCGCGGCCGGCGACCGGCAGCAGGATGCCGACGGCGGCGAGGCGGAGGAGAAAGCTGCGGCGCGTCATGTCTGTCTCTCCCGCTGCCCATTGTTATGGCCGCGCCGCCCCGGGCGATAGCCCCCCGCGCCGGCTTCGGACGCGAACGGGCCGGCCGGGGGGTGTTCTCGGCCGGCCCTTCCCACTCGATACGGCTTCTCACCCCTTACCCAGCGATCGGCCTGCCTCGGCCGTTGGCGACCGCGCTCCGCTCGGGTCAGCCTGTATCCCCGGAAGCGCCGGCCGCAGGGGGAGAGCTACCCCGCCCGGCCGGCCCCCGCCATCGGCGCCGCGTTTATGCGCGGCCGCCTCGAACCTCCGGCATAGCGGCATAAACCTCAGGCATAGACGCTCACAGCGCGACGCCGAGGGCGTCGGCGACGGTGAAGATGTCCTTGTCGCCCCGGCCGCACATGTTCATCACGACGAGCGTCTCGGGCGAAAGCTCGGGCGCGATCTTCGCGACATGGGCAAGCGCGTGGGCGGGCTCGAGGGCCGGGATGATTCCCTCGGTGACGCAGGAAAGCTTGAATGCCTCGAGCGCCTCGGCGTCGGTGACGTGGACGTACTCGACCCGGCCGAGGTCGTGCAGCCAGGCATGCTCCGGCCCGATGCCGGGATAGTCGAGGCCGGCGGAGATCGAATGGCCCTCGAGGATCTGGCCGTCCGCGTCCTGGAGCAGATAGGTGCGGTTGCCGTGCAGCACGCCCGGCCGCCCGCCGGTCAGCGAGGCCGCGTGCTCCATCCGGTCGTCGACGCCGTGGCCGCCGGCCTCGACGCCGATGATCCGCACGTCGCTGTCGTCGAGGAACGGGTGGAACAGCCCCATCGCGTTCGACCCGCCGCCGATGCAGGCGACGAGGATGTCGGGCAGCCGCCCCTCGCGCTCCATCATCTGCTCGCGGGTTTCCTTGCCGATGATCGACTGGAAGTCGCGGACCATGGCGGGGTAGGGGTGCGGACCCGCGACGGTGCCGATGCAGTAGAAGGTGTCCTCGACGTTGGTCACCCAGTCGCGCAGCGCCTCGTTCATCGCGTCCTTGAGCGTGGCGCGCCCCGAGGTGACCGGCACGACCTCGGCGCCGAGCAGCTTCATGCGGAAGACGTTCGGCCGCTGGCGCTCAACGTCGGTCTTGCCCATGAAGACGATGCACTTGAGCCCGAACCGGGCGCAGACGGTAGCGGTGGCCACGCCGTGCTGGCCCGCGCCTGTCTCGGCGATGATCCGCGTCTTGCCCATGCGCCGGGCGAGCAGGATCTGGCCGAGCACGTTGTTGATCTTGTGCGCGCCGGTGTGGTTCAGCTCGTCGCGCTTGAGATAGATCTTGGCGCCGCCGAGCCGCTCGGTCAGCCGCTCGGCGAAGTAGAGCGGCGAAGGCCGGCCGACGTAATGCTTCCAGAGGTCGTCCATCTCCGCCCAGAAGGCCGGGTCCTCCTTGGCCCGCCCCCACTCGGCCTCGAGCGCGAGGATGAGCGGCATCAGCGTCTCGGAGACGAAGCGGCCGCCGAAGATGCCGAAGCGGCCGCGCTCGTCGGGGCCGGTGCGGAACGAGTTTCGCTGTTCGATGGTCATGGCGTGGCTCTCCCTGTCGCCGGCCGGTCGCGTCCGGCTCGGAAGTCGTGGGCCGCGGTGTCGCCGCGGCATTGGATGGCGGATCGTGTGGCGGATGCCGCGGCCGGTCCCCGCCGCCCGCTTCCGGCCGAAGGCCGGGGGCGGGCACGCGACTCGGCCGCCTCCGGCGGCCTCCGCCAGAAAAACTCCGTCAGGCCGGACGGGAACGCGGCGCGCGGGTGGCGGGGCATGGCAGGCGTCAGCGCACGGGAATGGCGGGAACGCGCCCGCGGGCGGCTGCGACGAAGGCGGCGATCCGGGCCGGGTCCTTCTCCCCCGGCGCGGCCTCGACGCCCGAGGAGACGTCGACCTGCTCGGCCCGCGTCAGCCGCACCGCCTCGGCGACGTTCTCGGCCGAAAGGCCGCCGGCGAGCATCCACGGCCCGCGCCAGCGCCGCGCCTCGAGGAGCCGCCAGTCGAAGCTGAGGCCGTTGCCGCCCGGCAGGTCCGCGCCCTCGGGCGCCCGGGCGTCGACGAGAACCTGGTCGGCGGCGCGCTCGTACTCGAAGAGCGCCGCGAGATCCTCCTCGCCGCGCAGGCCGACGGCCTTCATCACCGGCAGCCGGTAGCGCTGGCGCACCTGCGCCACGCGCTCGGGGCTCTCGATGCCGTGGAGCTGCAGCATGTCGACCGGCACCTGGGCGAGGATGGCGTCGAGGAAGGCGTCGTCGGCATCGACCGTGAGCGCGACGCGCGTCAGCCCCTCGGGCGCGCCCTCCGCGATCCAGCGCGCGTCGCCGATCGACACCGCGCGCGGCGAGGGCGGATAGAACACCAGCCCGACATAGGCGGCACCGGCCGCGGCCGCGGCGGCGGCATCGGCGCGGGTCCTGATGCCGCAGATCTTGACGCGCATCGGCTTCAGTCGATCAGGGCGAGCACGTCGTCCCCGGACTTGCTCGCCTTCTTGGTCCGGTCGAGTTCCCGCGACAGCTGCTCGGCCTCGCGCGACTTCTGCGCCGCCCGCCGGCGATACTTGTGCTCGCGCAGCCACTCGAAGATGTAGCCCAGCACCATGCCGACGAGGATGCAGATCAGGCCCACGAGGAAGAGCGGCACCTGAACCGACACCTCCAGAACCTGGTCGAGCGGCTGGGGCAGCAGTTCCACCGTCACCAGCTGCCGGTTCGCGACGGCGAGCAGCACGATGGCGATCAGGATGATCGCCAGCAGGATGAGCTTGATCGTTCGCATGCGTCGTCCTCGTCTCCCTCACCGGCGGCGCGGCCCGGCGCCGCGAAGGCTTTCAGCCGTGCTCGTCCTCGGAATTCCCGTTCAGCCGGTCGCGCAGGAGCTTGCCGGTCTTGAAGAAGGGCACGTACTTCTCCTCTACCTCCACGGCATCCCCCGTGCGCGGATTCCGGCCGGTGCGCGCGTCGCGCTTCTTCACGGAGAACGCCCCGAACCCGCGCAGCTCCACCCGCTGCCCATGCGCCATCGCCTCGATGATCTCGTCGAAGATGGTCGAGACGATGCGCTCCACGTCGCGCTGGTAGAGATGCGGATTCTCCTCCGCAATCTTCTGTATCAGCTCGGACTTTATCATCCCCGCCTCCTGCCCGCATGGCGCGACCGGAACCCGCCGCGGCAACGCCCGTACCCTTTACCCGGCGGCATACTGACAGGATTTAGGGGGCGATGGAATACAGCTTAGGGCCGGTCCGCTGGGCAATTTCCCCGAGAATCCCGCCGCTTGGGATGAAGGAGAAAAGCAGGCGCGTCAAGAACGGCTCGTCGCGCTCGACCTCCCACGTCCGCACCGGCAGGTCGCCGAGGCCCTCCTCCTGCGATTCGAGCCAGTCGCGCGCCTCCCGCTCGCCGCCCAGCGTGTCCACGAGGCCCGCCTCGAGCGCGATGCGCCCGGTGAAGACCGCGCCGTTCGCCACCCGGTCGAGCTCCGCCCCCGCGAGCCCCCGCCGCTCGCCCACGAGGTCGCGGAACCACGCGAAGCTCTCCGTGATCAGCGCCTCGGTCAGCTCGCGCCCCTCCGGCGAGATCTCGCGATAGGGCGCGGGCTCGGCCTTCAGCGGCGACGACCGGAAGGTCTCGACGTCGATCCCCCAGCGCTCGAGGACGTCCGAGACGTCGGGATACTCCATGATCACGCCGATCGAGCCGGTCAGCGTGTTGCCGCGCGACACGATGTGGTCGGCCGACAGCGCCGCGACGTAGCCGCCCGAGGCCGCGGTCTCGCCGAGGACGGCGACGACCGGCTTGACGTCGGCGATGTCGCGGACCACCGCGTAGAGCGCCTCGGAGCCCGCCGTCGTGCCGCCCGGCGAGTTCACCCGCAGGATCAGCGCCTCGACGTTGTCGCGTTCGCCGATCTGGCGGAGCATCGACTCGAGCTCGATGTCCTCCGTGATCACGCCGGAGATGTCGACCCGCGCCACGTGGCGCTGCGCCTCGCGGATGCGCTCGAGGATGCCCGAGAGCGACACGATGACGACGATGAGCAGGGCAACCAGGAGGCCCCGCCAGAAGCCGCTGCGGCGCCAGCGCCGGCGCCGGTCATCGTAGAAGTCGCGTTCGAACTCGCCCATGCCGCCAACTCCTGCATCGCCCGTGCCCGGTAACGCCGACGCCGGACGCATGCTGCGCCCGGCGTCGCCGGATCGGGAGGGCAGGGCCCCCGCCGATCCGGGAAGGTGTGCCGGGCGCGCCCGGCGTCAACGCGGACGCTTATTCGCCTGTCCGCTTCTTCAGCGCGGCGCCGAGGATGTCGCCGAGCGAGGCGCCGGCGTCCGACGAGCCGTACTGCTCCACGGCTTCCTTCTCCTCGGCGATCTCGCGCGCCTTGATCGACAGGCCGACCTTGCGGGTCTTGGGGTCGATCGAGACGACGCGGGCGTCGATCTTGTTGCCGGGCGAGAACCGCTCGGGGCGCTGCTCGGCGCGATCGCGGGAGAGGTCCGAGCGCCGGATGAAGGACTTCATGCCCTTGTACTCGACCTCGATGCCCCCGTCCTCGATCGAGGTCACCTGCACCGTGACGATGTCGCCGCGCTTCACGCCGCCGACCGCCTCGACGAACGGATCGCCCTCGACCGCCTTGATCGACAGCGAGATGCGCTCGCGCTCGGGGTCGACCTCGGTGACGACCGCGCGGACCAGGTCGCCCTTGCGGTAGTCGTTGATCGCCTGCTCGCCCGGGCGGTTCCAGTCGAGGTCCGAGAGGTGGACCATGCCGTCGATGTCGCCCTCGAGGCCGACGAACACCCCGAACTCGGTGATGTTCTTGACCTCGCCCTCGATGACCGTGCCGGGCGGGTGGGTCGCGGCGAAGGTCTCCCACGGGTTGCCCTGGATCTGCTTCAGCCCGAGGCTGACCCGGCGCTTGACCATGTCGATCTCGAGCACGACGACATCGACCTCCTGGGAGGTGGAGACGATCTTGCCCGGGTGCACGTTCTTCTTGGTCCAGCTCATCTCGGAGACGTGGACGAGGCCCTCGATCCCCGGCTCGAGCTCCACGAAGGCGCCGTAGTCGGTGATGTTGGTCACCCGCCCGGTGTGCCGCGAGCCGATCGGGTACTTCTGCTCCACCGTGTCCCACGGGTCGGCCTGAAGCTGCTTCATGCCGAGCGAGATGCGCTGGGTCTCCTTGTTGACCTTGATGACCTGGACCTTGACGGTCTCGCCGATCGACAGGATCTCGGAGGGGTGGTTGACGCGCCGCCACGCCATGTCGGTGACGTGCAGCAGGCCGTCGACGCCGCCCAAGTCGACGAAGGCGCCGTACTCGGTGATGTTCTTGACCACGCCGTCGATGACGTCGCCCTCGGTGAGGCGCGCGACGATCTCGGCGCGCTGCTCGGCGCGGCTCTCCTCGAGCACGGCCCGGCGCGAGACCACGATGTTGCCGCGGCGGCGGTCCATCTTCAGGATCTGGAACGGCTGCGGCATCCCCATCAGCGGGCCGGCGTCCCGCACCGGCCGCACATCGACCTGGGAGCCGGGAAGGAAGGCGACGGCGCCGCCGAGATCGACGGTGAAGCCGCCCTTGACCCGGCCGAAGATCGCACCCTCGACGCGCTCCTCCTTGGCGGCGGCCGCCTCGAGGCGGTCCCACGCGGCCTCGCGGCGGGCCTTCTCGCGGGAGATCACCGCCTCGCCGCGGGCGTTCTCGACCCGCTCGAGATAGACCTCGACCACGTCGCCTGGGGCGATCTCGGCCGGCTTGCCGGGGGCGGCAAATTCCTTGAGGTCGACGCGGCCTTCCATCTTGTAGCCGACGTCGATGACGGCCTGTCCGGCCTCGATGGCCAGCACCGTGCCCTTCACGACCGAGCCCTCGTCGGGGGTCTTGAACTCGAACGTCTCGTTCAGGAGGGCTTCGAAATCTTCTTTGCTCGCCGTAGCTGGCATCCAGGTCTCCTAATGGGTTTTTTCGGGCCGGGCGGTTGGCTCCGCCGGTCTTTCACATCCGCGCCGGGTCAGGAAAGCCAAAGACGCGGTCGAGGGGCTCAGCCCCTCACCGCGTCGAATCGGCTCTGCACGTGAGCGACCGCCTCGGCGACGGCGGCGTCTATACTGAGATCGCTGGTGTCGAGCAAGACCGCATCGGCCGCCGCCACCATCGGCGCGTCCGTCCGCTCCGCGTCGCGCCGGTCGCGGGCGCGCAGGTCGGCGAGGACCGCGGCGTATTCGCCGCCCTCCTCCTTCCACCGCCGCTGCGCGCGCACCTCGTCGCTGGCGGTGACGAAGAGCTTCGCCTCGGCCGCCGGGCAGATCACCGTGCCGATGTCGCGCCCGTCGAGCACCGCGCCGCCCTCGCGCCGCGCGAAGTCGCGCTGGAAGGCCAGCAGCGCCTGGCGCACCTCGGGCAAAGCCGCGACCTTCGAGGCGGCCTGGCCGGCGATGCGCGTCCTGAGGCCCTCGCGCCCGAGGTCCTCGGGCTTCAGCCGGCGGGCGATCTCGCCGGCCCAGTCGGGGTCGATGACGCCGCGCCCGTCCTGCATCGCCTGCACGCCCACCGCGCGGTAGAGCAGCCCGGTGTCGAGATGCGCGAAGCCGAAATGCGCCGCGACCGCGCGGCCGATCGTGCCCTTGCCGGCGGCGGCGGGTCCGTCGAGGGCGACGGTGAACCTCACCCCGTCAGCTCCGGGTCGCGGTGGCGTGCCTGCGGCAGGCCGTCTTCGATGTCATAGTAGCTGCCTTTCTCGGCGACGAATATGTGCCCGGCGAGGCGAAGGCCCCTGGCTGCGTCGAGCGAGCCCGCCCAGATCGAGATCCGCCCGCTGCCCGGGCGCTCCCAGAACAGGTTCGCGCCGCAGGTCCGGCAGAAGCCGCGGCGCGCGGCCGGGCTCGAGGCGAACCACGCGACCTCGCCCTCGATCGACACCGCATCGCGCGCCGCGGCCGTCGCCGCGACGTAGTGCCCGGAGGCGCGCCGGCATTCGCGGCAGTGGCAGGCGACGACCGGCCGAAGCGGCCCCGCCACGCGGTAGCGCACCGCGCCGCAGAGGCATCCCCCGGTGGCGGCCGCGTTCACGCGATCCTCGCGCCGAGGCCGCGCATCAGCGGCACGAAGTCGGGGAAGCTCGTGGCGATCGGCCCGGCGTCGTCCACCGTGACGGGCCGCCGGGCGGCGAGCCCGAGGCAGAGGAACGCCATCGCGATGCGGTGGTCCATCTCGGTCGCCACCGTCGCTCCGCCCGGCACGTCGCCCGGCCGCCCCTCGACCGCGAGCCAGTCCTCGCCCTCCTCGACGCTGACGCCGCAGGCGGCGAGGCCGCGCGCCATCGCCGCGATCCGGTCGCTTTCCTTGACCCGCATCTCGCCGATCCCGCGCATCGCCGTCCTGCCCTCGGCGGTCGCGGCCACTGCCGCCAGCACCGGGTATTCGTCGATCATCGAGGCGGCGCGCTCGGGCGGCACCTCGACGCCGCGCAAGGCGCCATGGCGCACGACGAGATCGGCGACCGGCTCGCCGCCCTCCTCGCGGCGGTTCTCGAAGGCGATGTCCGCGCCCATCTCGACCAGCGTGTCGTAGAGGCCGGCCCGCGTCGGGTTCATTGCCACGCCCGGCACGCGCACCTCCGAGCCCGGCACCATCAGCGCCGCCGCCACGGGGAAGGCCGCGGAGCTCGGGTCGCGCGGCACGGCGATCCGCTGCGGCGCGAGCTCGGGCTGGCCCATCAGCCGGATCACCCGCCCCTCCGCCGTCGTCTCCACCGCGAGCCGCGCCCCGAAGCCCGCCAGCATCCGCTCGGTGTGGTCGCGCGTCGGCTCGCGCTCGATCACGATGGTCTCGCCCGGCGCGTTGAGCCCGGCGAGCAGCACCGCCGACTTCACCTGCGCCGAGGGCACCGGCAGCGTGTACTGGACCGGCAGCGGCGTGTCGGCGCCCACCAGCGTGAGCGGCAGGAGCCCGCCCAGCCGCCCGTAGGCCCGGGCGCCGAAGAGCGCGAGCGGGTCGGTCACGCGCCCCATCGGCCGCCGGCGCAGGCTCGCGTCGCCGGTGAAGGTCGCGGTGATCGCCGTCGTCGCCATGGCGCCCATCACCAGCCGGACGCCGGTGCCGGCGTTGCCGCAGTCGATGACGTCGCCGGGCTCGCGGAAACCGCCGACGCCGACGCCGTGGACGACCCAGGCGCCGCCCTCCCGAGCGACCTCCGCGCCGAAGGCCTGCATCGCGGCGGCGGTGCGCAGCACGTCCTCGCCCTCGAGCAGCCCCTCGATCCGGGTCTCGCCGACCGAAAGCGCGCCCAGGATCAGCGCGCGGTGCGAGACCGACTTGTCGCCCGGGATGTGCGCGGTGCCGGCGAGCGGCCCCGTCGCCTCCGCCGTCAGCGGCCCCGGCCCTGCGTGATGCGCCACCGCCTGTCTCCCGCGCTGCCCGGCCCGCGTCTTAAGCGATGGCCACCCGC
>SKOX01000017.1 GCA_007119835.1 Paracoccaceae bacterium | reverse complement strand
TTCCCGATAATGTTGCGCTCGGTGATGATCATGTCGACCGCCGGGATGCGGATGTCCTCGCCGTAGCCGACGATGTAGTAGGAACCCATCGACCGGGTCATCGCGAGGCCCTTCGCGGTCGTCCCCTTCTCGCCGACGAAGTCGATCACCGCCTCGGCCCCCTTGCCCGCTGTTGCCGCCAGCACGGCCTCGACCTCCCCGCCGTCGGCCAGCACCGCACGGTGGGCGCCGATCTGGGTGGATAGCTCGAGCGCCGCGTGGGACGTGTCGACGACGATGATCTCGGCAGCGCACATCGCCCTGAGGCACTGGATGCCGATATGGCCGAGTCCGCCTGCGCCGATGACGACGCAGGACTCACCGGGCAGCAGGTGGCGCGTCGCCTTCTTCACCGCGCGGTAGGCGGTGAGGCCGGCGTCGGCGTAGGGCGCAACCTCCTTGGGCTGAAGCGTCTTCGGCAGCTTGACGACGTTACGCACCGACGTCGTCAGGGCCTCTGCATAGCCGCCGTCGCTGTCGAGGCCGGGAAACTTGCCGTCCCCGTGCATGTCCTGGCCTCGGCGGCAGGCGAGGCAGGTGCCTCCGGTCACCTTTGGATGGACGATGACCGGATCGCCCTTGGAGAAACCTTCGACCTCGGCGCCGACGTCCTCGATCCAGCCGGCGTTCTCGTGCCCCATGATGAGCGGCAGCAACGACTTGCCGTCGGGGTCCATGTGCGGCTTCCAGACGCCCTCGATGATGTGCAGGTCGGTCCGGCAGACGCCGGCCCCGCCGATGCGAACGATCACGTCGGTCGACTTCTCGATCTTTGCGTCGGGCACGTCCTCAAGCGTCACCCACGACGCCTTTTCCATAGCCTCGTCGTAGGCGTGCAGCACCTGGGCCTTCATGGCATCCCCCCTCTCGAACTCTTCAGTTTTTTGACGGCGCGGAGCCCGCTCCGCGCCGTCAGCCTCACGGCCGCCCGAGCCGTTCGGCGCCGCCGCCGAGGGCAGCACCGGCAGTCGGGTCGTCCTCCTCGGTCTGGTCGCCGATCAGCGTCTCGGTGGTGAGAATGAGCGCCGCCACGGAAGCCGCGTTGCGCAGTGCCGCCACGGTCACCCGCACCGGGTCGATCACGCCAGCCTCCACCAGATCGCAGTAGACGCCCTTCGACGCGTCGAAGCCATGTCCCTTCGGCATGTCCGACACGTTGCGGACCACCTCGTTCGGGTCGCGGCCGGCGTTGAGCGCGATGCGCGCGAGCGGGCGCGAAAGCACCGACTGCACGAGCGCCATGCCGGCCCGGACGTCGCCTTCTGCCGCCGCCATCGGGCCGTCGAGGGCCGCCGCCGCCCGAGCCAAGGCGACGCCGCCGCCTACGACCACGCCTTCCTCTAGGGCCGCGCCGACCGCATTCAGTGCGTCGTCGATCAGCTGGGCCGTGCGCTTCTGCTCAACGGGGGTCGCACCGCCAGCGTAGATGACGGCCGTGCCGCCGCAAAGCTTTGCAAGACGCTCGCGCAGCTTGTCCTGCTCGATGTTGGGCGGGGCGCGATCGAGCTGGCGCTGGACCTGTGCGCGGCGGGCGGCGATGGCGGCCGCGTCGCCGTGCCCGCGGATGATCGTGGTCTCTGACGCCGTCGACCATACCGCGTCTGCGCCGCCGAGATCTTCCCGCGTCACGTCCTCGAGCCGGCCGCCGAGGTCGCGTACAATGACCCGCCCACCTGTCAGGATCGCGAGATCCTCCATCATCGCCTTGCGCCACTGGCCGTATTCCGGCGGATGGACGACGAGGAAGCGTCCGGGCGCGTCAGGCCCGAGCAGCGAGGCGAGCACCTCCGGCGAACAATCCTCCGCGACGAGGACGAGCGGCCGGCCATCCTCCTCTGCGATATGCCGGGCGGTGACGATCTGCGCCGGCGAGGAGAGCTTCAGGTCCGTGAGCAGGATGTAGGGATTGCTGAGCTCCGCTCTCATCATCTCCTGGTCGGTGACGAGGTGGTGGGAGATGTAGCCGCGCTCGAAGGACATGCCGTCGACGACGTCGAGATGGCTCTCCAGCCCGATTGCATAGTCGGTGGTGATCACGCCTTTCGGTCCGACTGCGCGGTAGGCTTCGGTCACCAGGGTGCCGAGACGCGGTCCGTTGGACGCAATGGTCGCGACATGCGCCATCAGCCGGTCGTCTAGAGGCCGGGCCGAGGCCTGAAGCGCCCCCAGCACGACGTCGACCGCCCGCTCGATCCCCTGGCATAGATCGACCGCCTTGGCACCGCGCGCCGTCAGCTCGACGCCGCTCTGGACGATCCCATTGGCAAGCACGATCGAGGTGGTGGTGCCGTCGCCGGCTACATCGTTCGTCTGCATCGAGACCTCGCGCACCACCTGTGCACCCATATTCTCGAAGCGGTCGGAAAGTTCGATTTCGGAAGCAATCGAGACGCCGTCGCGGGTGATCAGCGGTGTGCCGATCGGCCGGTCGACCATGGCGTTCATTCCCTTGGGGCCGAGGGTCGGCTCGACCGCCGCGGCGAGGCGCTTCACGCCGCGCGCCAGCGCATGACGGGCCTCGTTGCCGTGAAGTAGATGCTTAGGCATGCAGATCCTCCCTCCCGTCGCGGCAGACGGGCTATTCTTGGTGGCGTGGTCTGGAGGGGGCGCCGGTGCTCCGGCGCCCCGGGGCTAGCCAGATGCCGCTCGCGGCGGTACGCGACCGTGGATGAAGTCGGCGAGCGTAGGCTCGCCATCGACCATGACCGCCTCCTTGTATCGCGCTGCCCCAAGGCTCCGGCAGTCCGAGCGGATAGCCCGCCGATGAGCCGTCCAGCCGACAGGATCCTCGCCGAGCGGCTCGAGGTGGTGCTCTCGATCGGGGAGGCCAACGCGGAGCGCCAGCGCGCGCAGGCGATGCTG
>SKOX01000351.1 GCA_007119835.1 Paracoccaceae bacterium | reverse complement strand
TTGCCCTGATCGGACCCGCGCCCGTCGGCGAGGACACCCTCACCCGCGAGACCGGCGCCCCCGCCCCGGCCATCGCCGCGGCGCTCCTCGACCTTGAACTCGCGGGGCTCGTCGCGCGCCACCCGGGCGGCCTCGTCAGCCGCGCGGCCTGATGGAGGCTTCGCAAGACGAAGGCGGCTCGTCCCGTTTCCCGGACGCCCGTGGTCCACTTGCCGGCTCCAGGCGCCTGCGGAGGCCTCTGCGACGCAGGCCCCGAAACGCGACGCGGCGGGCCGCCGCGAGGCCCGAAGCCGGACGCAGCCCGCTGCGGTCTTGGTTGACAAGCTTTCGGCAGGCGCACAAGTGGACAGCCACCGGCCCCCCGTCGCCGGGGCCCAGGAGTGCCAGCATGCCCGTCGTCGTCGTCGAGTCGCCCGCCAAGGCCAAGACAATCAACAAGTACCTCGGCCCGAACTACACGGTGCTCGCCTCATACGGTCATGTCCGCGACCTGCCCCCGAAGGACGGGTCGGTCGATCCCGAACACGACTTCGAGATGAAGTGGGAGGTCGCCTCCGACAGCCAGAAGCACGTGCGGGCGATCGCCGAGGCGCTGAAGTCGGACGACAAGCTCATCCTCGCCACCGACCCCGACCGCGAGGGCGAGGCGATCTCCTGGCACCTGCTCGAGGCACTTTCGAAGCGCCGCGCGGTGAAGAAGGACACGCCGGTGGAGCGGGTGGTCTTCAACGCCATCACCCAGTCGGCGGTGACGAAGGCGATGGCGAACCCGCGCCAGATCGACATGGAGCTGGTCGAGGCGTATCTGGCGCGGCGCGCGCTCGACTACCTCGTGGGCTTCAAGCTGTCGCCGGTGCTCTGGCGCAAGCTGCCGGGCGCGAAGTCGGCGGGGCGGGTGCAGTCGGTGTCGCTGCGGCTCATCGTCGAGCGCGAGATGGAGATCGAGGCCTTCCGCGCCCGGGAGTACTGGTCGGTGAAGGCGGTGGTGGCGACGCCGCGGGGCGAGAGCTTCGAGGCGCGGCTCGCGGTGCTCGGGGGCCGCAAGCTCGACCGCTTCGACCTTGCCAACGAGACGCAGGCAGCCGACGCGGTGAAGGCGGTGCGGCAGGCCGATCTTACCGTCGCGGCGGTGGAGGCGAAGCCCGCAACGCGGAACCCGGCGGCGCCCTTCATGACCTCGACGCTGCAGCAGGAGGCGAGCCGGAAGTTCGGTATGGGCGCACGGGCGGCGATGTCGGCGGCACAGCGGCTCTACGAGGCCGGGCACATCACCTACATGCGGACCGACGGCATCGACATGGCGCCCGAGGCGGTGATGGCGGCCCGCGACGTCATCAAGGCGCGCTACGGCGAGAGCTACGTGCCGAAGAGCCCGCGGATGTACAAGAACAAGGCGAAGAACGCCCAGGAGGCGCACGAGTGCATCCGCCCGACCGACATGTCGGTCGATCCGGGCCGCCTCGCCCGGCTCGAGCCCGACCAGGCCCGGCTCTACGACCTGATCTGGAAGCGGACGATCGCGAGCCAGATGGAGGCGGCGCGCTTCGAGCGGACGACGGTGGAGATCGAGGACAGGGCCGCGGGCGTCGGCCTCAGGGCGACGGGCCAGGTCGTGACCTTCGACGGCTTCATCAAGGTCTACACCGAGGGCCGCGACGACGGCGACGAGGCGCTGGTGGACGACGACGACCGGCGGCTGCCGCAGATCCGCCAGGGCGAGCCGGCGAAGCAGCGCGAGGTGAGCCCCGAGCAGCACTTCACCCAGCCGCCGCCGCGCTATTCCGAGGCGACGCTGGTGAAGCGGATGGAGGAGCTCGGCATCGGGCGGCCCTCGACCTATGCCTCGATCGTCTCGACGATCCAGGAGCGCGGCTATGTCCGGAAGGACAAGAACCGGCTCATTCCCGAGGACAAGGGCCGGCTGGTCACCGCGTTCCTGACCAACTACTTCGGGCGCTATCTCGACTACGACTTCACAGCGGACCTGGAGGAGGACCTCGACCGGGTGACGACCGGCGAGGAGGACTGGAAGGCGCTGCTGGCGCGGTTCTGGGCCGACTTCTCGGCGGCGCTGGGCGAGACCGAGGGTTTGCGGATCACCGAGGTGCTCGAGAAGATCAACGAGGTCCTCGAGCCGCATCTCTTCCCCAAGACGCCGGAGGATCCCGAGCCGCGCCGCTGCAAGGCCTGCGGCACCGGGCGGCTCTCCTTGCGCACGGCGCGGTCGGGCGGGGCATTCATCGGCTGCTCGAACTATCCCGAATGCCGCTACACCCGGCCGCTCTCGGGCGAGACCGAAGCCGGCGACATCACGAGCCCGGACGGGCGGCTCCTCGGGCACGACCCGAACGGCGTGGCGGTGAGCCTCCGGAAGGGGCCCTACGGGCTCTACGTCCAGCTCGGCGAGCCGAGGGACGGGGAGAAGCCGAAGCGTGCGTCGCTGCCGAAGGGGATGGATGCCGACGCGGTCGATCTCGAGCGGGCGCTGCAGCTGCTCAGCCTGCCGCGGCCGGTCGGACCGCATCCCGAGGACGGCGGACTGATCGAGGCCGGCATCGGGCGCTTCGGCCCCTACGTGAAGCACGGCAAGACCTACGCGAGCATCCGGGACGCGGAGGAGGTCTTCACGATCGGGATGAACCGGGCGGTCGAACTGCTGGCTCAGAAGGCGGCGCGGGGCGGCGGACGGGCGGCGGCGAAGCCCCTGCGCGAGCTCGGCGAGCATCCCGACGGCGGGACGGTCGCCGTCTACGCCGGGCGCTACGGGCCTTACGTCAAGTGGGAGAAGGTGAACGCCACGCTGCCGAAGGAGATCGGGCCCGAGGCGGTGACGCTCGAGCAGGCGCTGGAGCTCATCGAGGCGAAGGCGCCGAAGAAGCGGAAGGCGGCGAAGAAGGCGCCGGC
>SKOX01000259.1 GCA_007119835.1 Paracoccaceae bacterium | reverse complement strand
CGAGGGGCTGGTGGCGGATTTCGCGCTGATGGGCGGACTGCTGCTCGCCGCGGCGCTGGCGCTGCCGGTGGTGCTGCAGGGAGTGCTGGCGCTGGGCGCGCGGCTCGCCCGCGCGCCGCTGGCGCAGTGGGTCTGGGCCGACGGGCGCCAGCAGCTCGGCGGGCTGACGCTGGCGCTGATGGCGCTGCTGCTGGCGCTCGCGGTGAATGTCGGGGTGGGCACGATGGTCGAGAGCTTTCGGCTGACTTTCGCAGGCTACCTGGAGCAGCGGCTGGCGCCGGAGCTCTACGTCACCGCGCGCGACGACGCGGAGGCGGCGGCGGTGGCGGCGTGGCTCGAGGAGCAGCCCGAGGTCGAGGCGGTGCTGCCGCTCTGGCGGGCCGACAGCCGGTTCCGCGACTGGCCGACCGAGGTCTACGGCTTCCGCGACCACCGCACCTACCGCGAGAGCTGGCCGCTGCTCGAGGCCATGCCGGGGGCGTGGGACGCCGTGGCGGCGGGCGAGGCGGCGATGGTGTCCGAGCAGCTCGCGCGGCGGTTCGACCTGACGCCGGGGGAGCGGATCGCGCTGCCGACGCCGCGCGGCGACTGGCCGGTGACGGTGGCGGGCGTCTATCCGGACTACGGCAACCCACTCGGGCAGGTCATGGTGTCGCTCGAGGCGCTCGAGGCGCGGTTCGATGACATCCGGCGGCTGCAGCTCGGGGCGCGGGCGGCGCCGGAGGCGGTGCCGGGGCTGCTCGCTGGGATCGCCGAGCGGTTCGGGCTCGAGGCGCCGCAGGCGGTCGACCAGGCGCAGGTGATGGCGTTCTCGCGCGACGTGTTCGACCGGACGTTCGCGGTGACGGTGGCGCTCAATGCGCTGACGCTGACGGTGGCGGGGATCGCGCTGCTCACGAGCCTCTTGGCGCTGTCGGGGCAGCGGCTGGTGCAGGTGGCGCCGCTCTGGGCGGTGGGCGTGCCGCGCCGGCAGCTCGCGGCGCTCGAGATGGGCCGCGCTCTGGCGCTCGCCGCCGGGACGGCGGTGCTTGCGCTGCCGCTGGGGCTCGCGGTCGCCTGGGTGCTGACGGCGGTGATCAACGTGCGCGCCTTCGGCTGGCGGCTGCCGGTGCATCTGTTCCCGGGCGACTGGGCGGTGCTGTTCGCGATGGCGCTCGGCACGGCGTTCCTGGCGGCGCTGCTGCCGGTGTGGCGGCTGCGGCGGGCGCAGCCGGCGGACCTGATGCGGGGGTTCAGCAATGAGCGGTGAGTTTGCAGGGCGTTCGCCTCTGGCCCGGCCCGTGCGCAAGCACGGGCAGCGCCCGACCGCCCCCCCGGGCGGGCGCTGTGGCGCCCCCCCGCGGCCGGTCGCCGCCCGTGCCTCGCGTAGCGGCGCCACCAGTCTCCGGGGGCTTGTGGCAGCGCTGGGCATGATGGTTGGGCTTGCGGATCCCGCACACGCGCAGGACCAGGGCGGCTTCGCCGGGCTCGGCGCGGACGTCGAGGGCTTCGCTGAGGTGACGGCGCCGGCGGAGCTGCGCTTTCCCGAGGATCACGGGCCGCATCCCGCGTACCGGATCGAGTGGTGGTATCTCACCGTCGCGCTCACCGGCGAGGACGGGCGGGACTACGGCGCGCAGTGGACGCTGTTCCGCCAGGCGCTCGAGCCCGGGCCGCAGCGCGAGGGCTGGGAGAACCAGCAGATCTGGAACGGCCACGCCGCGGTGACCGCCGAGGACGCGCATCTCTACGCCGAGCGGTTCGCGCGCGGCGGGATCGGTCAGGCGGGCGTCGAGATCGAGCCGTTCCGGGCGTGGATCGACGACTGGGAGATGGCGAGCCTCGCCGAGGACGGCGAACTCTCGGACCTCGCGGTGCGGGCGGCCGGCACCGGCTTCGCGCTCGATCTGCGGGTGACGGCGGAGGGGCCGCTGGTCTTTCACGGCGAGGACGGCTTCAGCGTCAAGTCCGAGGCGGGCCAGGCGTCCTACTACTACAGCCAGCCGTTCTACCGGGCCGAGGGCGTGCTGACGGTCGCGGACGAGGAGATCGCGGTGACCGGCACCGGCTGGCTCGACCGGGAATGGTCGAGCCAGCCCGTGGGCCGCGACCAGGAGGGCTGGGACTGGGTGGCGCTGCATCTCGAGGACGGCGGCCGGGTGATGGCGGCCCAGCTCAGGAGCGAGACGGCGCCCTACCGGATCGGGACGTGGATCGAGCCCGACGGGACGGCGCGGGCGCTGGCGTCCGGGGAGATCGTGCTCGAGCCGCGGGGCTGGGCCGAGGTGGCGGGGCGCGAGGTGCCGGTGGAATGGCATGTCGCGGTGCCGGGCGAGGGCCTTGCGGTGGACATCGCGGCGGTGAACGCGCAGAGTTGGATGGGAACCATGGTTGAATACTGGGAGGGGCCGGTGCGGGTGACGGGAACCCATGCCGGCCGGGGCTATCTCGAGATGACGGGGTACTGATGGAGCGGATGGACGAGAGCCTCAACGTGCTCGGCGAGCGGCTGAAGCCCTGCTCGTTCGACCCGCGCACCGGCTTCTTCCGGGACGGGTGCTGCAACACCGGCCCGGAGGACCGCGGCCGGCACACGGTCTGCGCGCGGATGACCGCGGAGTTCCTCGCCTTCTCCAAGGCGCGGGGCAACGACCTCTCGACGCCGCGGCCGGAATGGGGCTTCCAGGGGCTGAACCCGGGCGATCGCTGGTGCCTCTGCGTCGAGCGCTGGAAGGAAGCCTGGGAGGCGGGCGCGGCGCCGAAGGTCGTGCTCGCCAGCACGCACCGCTCGGCGCTCGAGACCGTGTCGCTCGCCGTGCTGTCGGAGCACGCGATCGGGGGGCGGGCGCCGAACCGGCACTGAGCCGCCCGGCGCGGCCGCTCGGGCGGGCGGCTTCCGGCCCGGGGCGCGAGGCCGGCGGGCGGG
>SKOX01000139.1 GCA_007119835.1 Paracoccaceae bacterium | reverse complement strand
CGATCGGCGCCTGCCCGCCGAAGACCTCGCCGCGATGCGGCCCCTTGAGCCAGGCCATCGCCTCAGCCTCGACCGGAAACAGGATGCCAAGAGCCTTGTGGATACCCAGGAAGCCGGAGATCCGGGTCAGGGTATCCAGCGGTAGCGTCATGGCGGTCTCGGTGTGCGCCTTCTTCACCCACCTGTGATACGTCGAGTTCGACGGCTCGCCCAGCAGCGCAAACCGATCCTGTGTCGTGAGACCGTAGCGGTCGGCAATGGCGAGGAAGGTGCGCAAGCCCGGACCGCTCACGCGGCGGCGCGTCGCGGCATCGATAGGTTGGGCAACGGGCTCGGCCCCTGTGCGCTCCGGAAGCTGAAGAAGGTTCATGACATTACTCGATTCATATTCTGGCCTGCCCTCAGTGGCGGGTCAATCGGGGGCCCCAAAGTAGGAGTTGGCTCCGTCCCCGAAGATTCCCAGGCCCCGTCCCTGCCGGCCTCTCCCCGCGCGTTGGCGTGATTGACCCGGCTTGCGGGCCGCCTTAGCGTTCTTCGAGGGGGAGGGGGAGCTCATGCCGAAGTCGGACCGCAGCGCTGGTGGATCGGGGGCCGGGAAGGCCAGGCGGCAGTCCCGTCAGGCATCCTCTGCCGGGAAGACCTCCGCACGATCGCTGACGCCGAAGAAAACGAGCGCGGGCGCGCCCGCCGCCATGGGATCGACCGGGTCTACCGGCGCCGGTAAGGCCAAGGTCGAGCAGACAAGCTGGAGCCGTCGGCGCGCGTCCGCGAGCAGCGCGCAGGGGGCCGCCGCCCGGCATGGCGTCCGCGAGGTCGCCACCGGCGGCCAGGAAGACAGGCCTTCCGAGACAGAGACGGTCGGCCACCTGACCACCCGCCGCGCGTCCGGCAAGGCGGCGCGCGAGGCGATCGAAGAGGCGCATGTCCGCGCCCGGGCCTCTGGCGAGGCGGTCGCTGTCAGCTTCATCATTGACCCCGAGGCCAAGAGCCTCACGATCCGGTCCGCCCGCGTCGAGAAGACGGACGCCGGGAGCGGCGAAACGGAGGGGCCGGAGAAGTCGGAAACCTATGAGCGAGCCCCGGATCGACCGAAGGAGAAAGCGACCCCGAGCGTGGGGGTGGCGCGACAGAAGCCACGGGCATTCGACGCCGGTGCGATGGACCTCCTCGAGCGAAAGCCGGACTGGGAAGAAGCGATACCGGTGGCGCCGACACTGGCGCCAGGGCAGGGGCCAGAGCAGGAGCCAGAACCGAAGCCGGATCCGACAACAGGGCCCGAGGCGGAGGCCGCGCGGAAGTCGGCGCTCGGGGACGCCCTCATGCGCGGACGCGCCCGCGGCATCGTGCGCCAGGCCGAACTGCTGGGGGCGCCCGAGATGAAGACGTCCGGCGAGATCGCCCGGATGGTCGGGACGAGCAGTCAAAGGATTGCGCACATGCGCAAGCGGCACGAGCTGCTCGGCATCCAGGGTCCGCAGCGCTCCGTCCGGTTTCCCGCCTGGCAGCTGTCCGAACAGGGCGACCCGTTGCCGGACCTGCCCGAGCTCTTCGAGGAGATCGGCAACGACCCCTGGGCGGTCTATCGCTTTCTCCTCACGCCGCATCCCGAGCTCGGGGGAGGGACGGCTGTCGAGGCGATGAAGGCAGGGAAGGCCCGGCAGGTCCTGAACCTCGCGCGGAGCATCGGCGCTGGCACGGCGACGTAAGGCCCAGGCTGTTCCGGGGCCGGGCCTGCTGCCGCCCGACCCGCTCGGGCGATCCCTCGCGCTGACGCGCGTTCCCGCAGGCACGCGGTGGTTTCGGATGCTGCGCCGGCGCCACGCCAACCCGCTCGGCTACCGCCCCGCGCCGAGCCGCTTCTCAGCTTGGCTTTGCGCATTACGCCGCGAAGCAGAGTGCGTCGGCCATGCGCCTGAGGCGGTCCGGGGGGATTTTCGGCATGTCGCTCTCGTGCGGGGAGGTGTCGCTAATGTCGCCGATCCAGATGCGGCGCCGGACGGCGGCGATGGCATCGGTGAAGGTGAAGACATTCTTGCGGTACCAGGCGGCGGCGTAGGGAAGAGCGCCACGCCGGAGCAGGTCTTCGGCCCAGAGCACGATGAGGCTGTAGAGGCCCATGAGCGCGGGCGTCGTGCGGTCGATGGCCCTGTCCGACCACTGGCGCTGGGTCTCGACGCCGAGGTGGGCCCGGACCTCCGAGAAGGTGACCTCGACCTGCCAGCGGCGCACGAAGATCGCGATGATCTCTTCGGGCGCGAGCGTGGTGTCGGTGCTGAAGAAGGCCTGCGGCGCCCGCTTGCCCGCCGGGTCGCGGACCAGAACCCAACGGATCGGCCGCGGCGGCGTGCCGCGCCGGTACCACAGGGCGGTGCCGCTGGCGATCTCGAGGGGCTTCTCGGTCTGCCCACCGTACCAGACCGGCGCGATGATGCGCTGCCAGCGGGTGGCGGGGTCGGCGAGCAGAGCCGAGAGCTTGGGCAGGGGCGGCCCCTTCTGCGCCGGCCGCCCCTGGGTGCGGGCAGTGCGCTCCGCGGGTGGGGCGTAGAGGCTGGCGTCGAGGCGGAGGCGGCTGATCAGCGTCGCGCGCCCCGCTGGAACCCGGGCCAGGGCGTGGGCGATCGTATGGACGGCAAAGCTCGCGTCGCCGACGAAGATGATCCTGCGGCCGGGCAGCCAGTGGCAGAGCTGCAGCATGCCCTGGCGCGCCCGGTCGGTGAGGAGCTTGTGCCTGCGGCCGGCTTTCGCGTCCGCGCGCTCGGACGGGGCGAGCAGCGTCAGCACCGGCAGCGCCTTGATCCGTCTCGCCCAGGGCACCGGCGCCAGCACCATGAAGCTCAGCCAGCGCAGGCCGCTGGTCTTGACGAAATGGCCGTGGCTGGAGCGCACCGGGTCGCGGTAGATGCCGCGG
>SKOX01000476.1 GCA_007119835.1 Paracoccaceae bacterium | reverse complement strand
GGCCTCGGCGCCGCGGCTGAGCGCCTCGAGGGCAAGCGCGCCGGTGCCGGCGAAGAGGTCGAGCACGCGGGCGCCCGCGACCGGGTCGCCCTCGGGACGATGCGCGAGGAGGTTGAACAGGCTCTCGCGCACCCGGTCGCTCGTCGGGCGGATGCGGCGGTCGCCGGGCGCGGGTCCGGAGAGCCTCGTGCCGCGATGCGCGCCGCCGACGATCCTCACTGCAGGCTTCCGCGCGCCACCCTCGCGCCCCTAGCGACGGGCGAGGCGGAAGGCCGAGAAGGCGTAGGACGCAAGCCAGCCGGCGAGCAACGCCAGCCCGACCGCCAGCAGGCCGTAGACGATCGGCTGCTCGCGCGAGAGATTGTAGAGCCAGCGCTCGATCCCGGTCTTCTGCACCGTGATCGTCGTCACGCCCCGGTGGATCACCGCACGCTCGCGCACCAGGAAGAACTCCGCCATGTAGTCGCCCTCCACGAGGTTGGCGGGCAGCGTGAAGGTGGTCTGGAACAGCGTCTCCTCCATCAGCCGCACCGCGCCGTCCATCCGGGCGTAGAGGCCCTCGTCCTCCTTGATCCGCACCACGGCCTCGGCGAAGGGCCGGGTGTCGTCGATCGCCGGATGCCCGCCGACGTGCCGGACGGCCTGGTCCATGCCGATGCCCCAGCGGAGCCGCTCGGTCTCGGTGAGGATCTCGTGCAGACGCCGGGTGCTCGCCGCGGCGTAGAAGCTCGGCGTCCGGGAGACGCGCACCGCCTCGGTATTCATCCAGATGCCGAAGCGGCGCTCCTTGCGCCGCACCCAGAGCGGCTGCGGCGGACCGCGGAGCGTGATGATGATGTCGAGCGGACCCGCCTCCTCGGGGAGCGGCTCCTCGCGGCGGATCGCGCCGAATACGAAGACCTCGGTGCCTTCGAACGTCGCGCTGAGCGCGATGTTGTCGGTCGAGATGCCGGTCACGATCCTCTCCTGGGCCACGACCGGCGTTGCGACGGGCGCGGCGACAGGCGGTGCGAGCGCGAGGAGGAGGGCGAGGACGAGGCGTCTCATCGCGCCACCGAAAGCGAATAGCGCTCGTCGGGCTGCAGCACCAGCTCGAGGAACAGCTGGAACCCGACCACCAGCACGAGAAGCGCGAGCAGCACGCGGAGCTGCTCGGCCCTGAGCCGCGTCGCGAGCGACACGCCGACCTGGGCGCCGATCACGCCGCCGATCAGCAGGATGAGCGCGAGCAGGACGTCGACGGTCTGGCTCTGCCAGGCGTGCATGACGGTGGTGAAGCCGGTGACGAAGAGGAACTGGAAGACCGAGGTGCCGATGACGACCTTGGTCGGCATTCCGATCAGGTAGATCATCGCCGGCACCATGATGAAGCCGCCGCCCACCCCAAGGATGGCGGCGAGCACGCCGACGATCAGCCCGATGACGAAGGGCGGGATGGCCGAGACGTACAGGTGGCTCGTGCGGAAGCGCATCTTGAGCGGCAGGCCGTGCACCCAGCTGTGCCGCTTGCGCGGCTGGAGGAGCGCGTTGGAGTTCTTCTGCCGCCTGAGCGCGCCGACGCTCTCGTAGAGCATGAGCCCGCCGATGCTGCCGAGCAGCACGACGTAGGCGAGGCTCACGAAGAGCTCGATCTGGCCTGCGCGCGTCAGCATGGTGAAGAGCTGCACCCCGAACGCCGAGCCGACGAGGCCGCCCGCCAGCAGCACGCCCCCCATCTTGAAGTCGACGGTCTTTCGCTTGAGATGGGCAAGGAAGGCCGAGAAGGACGAGCCGACGATCTGGTTGGCGGCCGAGGCGACGGCCACGGCGGGCGGGATGCCGATGAAGAACAGGATCGGCGTCAGGATGAACCCGCCGCCCACCCCGAAGAGGCCGGACAGAAGGCCGACCATCCCGCCGATCCCGAGCAGCATCAAGATGCTGACGGACACCTCTGCGACGGGGAGGTAGATGCTCATGGGCTCGCGGTCCGGGAGAGGGCGGCTGCTCTCGGGCTTTAGCGCACTTCCCGAGGGTCTTTCACCCCTTAACTGCCGGATCTGACCGCTTTGTCTGCCGCCGGTGCGGCGGAGCCGCGCCGCCGGGGAAGGGAAGCGTGCGGCGGGCGCAGAGCCGGTCGCAGAGCAGCGCTTGCAGACGCTCGCCCGCCCGGACGCCGGCGGTGAAGCCGCTGTGCTGCACGACCTCGTCGAGCCGCGACAGCGCGTCGGGCAGGACGAAGGCCATCGGCCAGGCGCCGAAGCTGCGGGCAGGGATCGGCGCGAGGTCGAGGAGGAGCAGGTCGCGATGCCGCCCGTCGCGCTCGATCCGCTCGAAGGCGGCCTCCACGGGCCCGAGACTGCCCTCGAGGACCTGGCCGAAGGTGCCGCCAGCGAGCGTCAGGGCGCCGGTGATCCCGGCGCCGGCATTGCGCGCGCGGCTGATCTCGAGAATTTCCCGGAGATGCCGGCGCTCCATCGCTGCGCTCGGCGCGCAGCTGCGGCTGGCGTAGACGAGGCGGTAGAGCCCGGCGCCCGGACGCTTCAAGCGCCCGCTCCGCAAGCCGCATCGGCGACCCGCTGCGCGGCTGCGAGCGCCGTCGCCGCCTCGCACGACAGCGGCCGGCCGATCAGGTAGCCCTGCACGCCGCTGCACCCGAGCGCGCGCAGCTGGGCCAGCTGTTCGGCGGTCTCCACGCCCTCGGCCACGATCTCGATGCCGAGGCTCGAGCCGAGGCCCGCGAGCGCCCGCATGATCGCCTGCCGGTCGGAATCCCCGGCCAGGCCCTGGACGAAGCTGCGGTCGATCTTGATCTTGTCGAAGGCGAAGCGCTGCAGGTGGCTGAGGCTGGAATAGCCGGTTCCGAAGTCGTCGAGCGAGATGCGCACCCCGAGTGCCCGGAGCTCCTTGAGGGCGGCCACGACGGCATCGGCGTTCTGGAGCAGGGCGGCTTCGGTGATCTCCAGCTCGAGCCGGCCCGGCGGCAGGCCCGAGGCGGCGAGCGCCGCGGTCACCGCCGGCAGGATGCAGCCCTTGCGGAACTGCACGGCGGAGACGTTGACCGCGACCATCGCCGAGGCCGGCCAGCCCGCCGCCGCCTCGCAGGCGGCCGACAGCACCCAGGCACCGATCTGATCCATGAGGCCGCATTCCTCGGCCACCGGGATGAACTCGCCCGGCGCGATGGCGCCGCGCTCGGGGTGCGTCCAGCGCAGGAGCGCCTCGAAGCCCGCGACGCGGTCGCTCTCGAGCCCGATCTGGGGCTGGAAGGCAAGGTGGAACTGGCCGCACGGCAGCGCCGCGGCCAGCTGCTGCTCCAGCGCCCGGCGCGCCTTGACCTGCGCGTCCATCTCCGGCTCGAAGAAGCGGTAGTTGCCGCGGCCCTCGGCCTTGGCGCGATAGAGCGCGAGGTCGGCGTGCCTGACGAGCGCGTCGGGCTCGTCGCCGTCGCAGGGTGCCTTGGCGATGCCGATGCTCACCCCGATGGTGATCGCCTGCCCGTCGATGACATAGGGCCGGCAGACGGCCTCCACGAGGCGGCGGGCCAGCGCGTCCGCGGCGCGGGGGTCGCGGGTGTTGGTCTGGATGATGACGAACTCGTCGCCGCCGATCCGCGCGACGAGATCCTCGCCGCGGACGGTCTTGCGCAGCCGCTCGGCGACCCGGCGCAGCAGCGCGTCGCCGGTGGGGTGGCCGAGGGTGTCGTTGACCTCCTTGAAGCGGTCGAGATCGAGGCAGAGCACCGCGAGCGGCTGCCCGCCGCGCCGGATGCGGGCGAGGTTCGCCTCGAGCTCCGCGCGCAGCCGGCCGCGGTCGGCAAGGCCGGTGAGCGGGTCGCCGCCGTCGGTCCTGACCTGGGCGAGCGTCACGACGTAGGTGCCGGGCGCGAGCGCCCGCGGCTGGATCTCGATCGCGGGGCCGCGATCCGGCGTGATGCGGATGTGCTCGCCGGTCGCCGCCGCCGCCGCGAGCTCGGACAGGTCGGCCCCCGGCAGCGCCTCGGCGAGAAGCCGCCCCTCGGGGGCGAGCGGGCGCAGCAGCGTCCGGGCGGCGGCGTTGGCGAAGAGGATGCGCCCGGTGTCGTCGAGGACGAGCGCCCCCGCCGCCATGGCGTCGAGCGCGTGCCCGAGGAGCTCCACGGAAATCGCCTGCCCGACCTGATCGGAAACCGACTGACCGACGTGATCCAAATGCCTCACAACCCTGTCCCCCGCCCAGGCTTGGGACAGGTGGTAATCGGCGAATCGCAACGGCCGGTTAAGGAGCGGGCCTTGTCCCGGCCCGAAGGTTAAGGGGCGCGGGCGCGGTGTGCGCCCGGCCCTGGGCGACGGCTCAGGCCGCCTGCTTGTTCAGCTGCTCCTCGGCGATCTTGGTCAGCTTCGCGTCGGTCAGCTTCTCCTGGTCGAGGATCTGGGCGAAGATCTTGGCCGCGTCCTTCATGCCGAGCTGGTTCGCCCAGGCGACCATCGTGCCGTAGCGGCTGATCTCGTAATGCTCCAGCGCCTGGGCCGCGGCGATGATGCCGGCGTCGCGGGTGTTGTCGTCCTGCGCCTCGTCCATGATCTCCTTGGCTTCCTCGATGATGCCGTTGGCCGCGTCGCAGGTCACGCCGCGGGGCTTCAGGTCGCGCATCTCGAAGACCAGTTCGAGCTTCTCGATCTGCTCCTCGGTCTCCTGCTGGTGCAGTTCGAGGGCGTCGCGCAGCACGTCCGCGCTCGCCTTCTTCGCCATCTTGGGCAGGGCCTTCGCAGCCTGCTTCTCGGCGTAGTACATGTCGCGCAGCATGTGGACGAAGAGGTCGTCCAGGGTCTTCATGGCCATCGTGTTTCCTTTCCGATTTCCGTGGCGGCCGCGGGCGCCGTCCCGAAGGTCCGGGCCGTCAGCGCCGCCGCTCGCGGAGAACGGAGGCCGGGGGCGACGGTTCCGGCGCTCAGGCGGTTCGTGATCGCGTCGCGAGAAACCGCCTGAGGACGCGCTCGAGCTTGGCCGCGCCGACGGGCGCCATCGCCTTGGTGTGCTCGTGGCTGATCGTCTCGCTGCCGAGGCCGGCGGCCATGTTGGTGATGGTCGAGATCGCCGCGACCCGCATCCCGAAGAAGCGCGCGAGGATCACCTCCGGCACCGTCGACATGCCGACCGCGTCCGCGCCCAGCGCCCGCAGCGCCCGGATCTCCGCCGGCGTCTCGAACGAGGGGCCCGAGTACCAGGCGTAGACGCCCTCGGCGAGCGGCACCTGTTCCGCGTCGGCCGCCGCCTTCAGCTCCGCGCGCAGGCCGGGATCGTAGGCGTCGACCATGTTGACGAAGCGCGCGTCGGTCGCCTCGCCGATCAGCGGGTTGGTGCCGGCGAAGTTGATGTGGTCGGCGATCAGCATGAGTTCGCCCGGCCCGACCTCCGGCCGGAACGAGCCGGCGGCGTTGGTGAGGAGGAGCGTCTCGACCCCGATCGCGCGGAGCGTCGCGATGGCTGGGCGCATCACGGCGGCGTCGCCCTGCTCGTAGTAGTGCGCCCGCCCGCCCATCACGGCCACCCGCACGCCTTCGAGCGTTCCGACCGTGAGCGTCGGCGCGTGGCCCGAGACGCCGGCCTCGGGAAAGCCGGGAAGGTCCAGATAGGAGATCGCCTCGCCCTCGACCGCTTCGCCGAGCGCCGAGAGGCCCGAGCCGAGCACGAGGGCGACCGGCACCCGATCCTGGCCCGCCCGCGTCCAGATGACGTCAGCCGCGTCCATTCACCGCTCCTTCACATAGGGCTTGCCGCCGGCGCGCGGCGGGATCGCCCGGCCGACGAAGCCCGCGAGGATCACCACCGTCAGGATGTAGGGCAGGGCCTGCATCAGCTGGACGGGCACGGTGCCGACGTTGGGGATGGTCACGCCCTGGTAGCGGATGCCGATGGCCTCGAGAAAGCCGAAGAGCAGGCAGGCCCAGAGCGCCGGCCACGGCCGCCACTTGGCGAAGATCAGCGCGGCGAGCGCGATGAAGCCCTTGCCCGCGGTCATGTCCCGGATGAAGCCGGCCGCCATGCCGGTGGCGAGGTAGGCGCCGGCGATGCCGCAGAGCAGCCCGGTGATGATCACCGCCTGGTAGCGCAGCCGCACCACGGAGATGCCGGCGGTGTCGACCGCGCCGGGGTTCTCGCCGACCGCCCGCAGCCGAAGCCCGAAGCGGGTGCGGAACAGCACCCACCAGGTCAGCGGCACGGCGAGGAGCGCGACATAGACCAGCACGGTGAAGCCCGACAGGAAGTCGGAATAGAGAAAGCCGATCACCGGCACGTCGCGCAGCGCGCCCGCCAGCGGCAGCTCGACCGCGAGGAACCGCTGGTCGCCGAAGAGCTGCGGCGTCTGCCCGCCCATGCCGAACCAGTTCTGCCCGATCAGCGCGGTGAGCCCCGAGGCGAGGAAGTTGATCGCGACGCCCGAGATGATCTGGTTGCCCCGGAAGGTGATCGAGGCGAGCCCGTGGATCAGCGCGAGCACGGTCGAGACGGCCATGCCCGCCGCAAGCCCGATCCAGGCCGAGCCGGTGACCGCCGCCACCGCCCCCGCCCCGAAGGCCGCGCCGAGCATCTTGCCCTCGAGCCCGATGTCGAAGATGCCGGCGCGCTCGGAGTAGAGACCGGCGAGGCAGGCGAGCAGGAGCGGCGCTGCGAGCCGCATGCTCGATTCCGCGATCGCGAGGGCGGTGGCGAGATCCATCAGGTCGCCGCCCGCGCCGGCCGTCGGGCGAAGAGCCGCTCCACCGGCCCGCGCACCATCCGCTCGAGCGCGCCGGTGAACAGGATCACCAGCGCCTGGATCACCACGATCATGTCGCGGCTGATCGCCGGCATCTCGAAGGCGAGCTCGGCGCCGCCCTGGTAGAGCATCCCGAACAGGATCGCCGCCAGCACCACGCCGAAGGGGTGCGAGCGGCCCATCAGCGCGACCGCAATGCCGACGAAGCCGGCGCCGGCGGTGAACTCGAGCACCAGCCGCTGCTGGTAGCCGAGCACGACGTTGAGCGCCATGCACGCCGCCATCGCGCCCGAGATCAGCATGACGACGACGATGATCCTCACCGGGCTGATCCCGGCATAGACCGCCGCCGGCTCGGAATGGCCGAAGGCGCGGATCTCGTAGCCGAGGCGGGTGCGCCAGATCAGCACCCAGGTCCCGAGGGCGGCGAGGAGCGCGAGCAGCGAGGCGATGTTCATCGGCGTGCGCGCCATGCCGATCCCGAGGTGACCGAGCATCGTGTGCATGAACGGCAGGTGCGCGCCCTCGGCGAAGCGCCGGGTCTCGGGCGACATCGCGCCGGGCACCCGGAGGACGTTGACGAGCAGGTAGACGAGCAGCGCCGAGGCGATGAAGTTGAACATGATCGTGGTGATGACGACGTGGCTGCCGCGGGTCGCCGCGAGGATGCCGGGGATCGCCGCCCAGGCCGCGCCGAAGAGCGCCGCCGCCACGATCGCCGCCGGCAGGACGACGAGCCAGTGGGTGGTGTCGAGCCAGAGCGCGGCGAGGGCGACGCCGATGCCGCCGAGGATCGCCTGGCCCTCGCCGCCGATGTTGAAGAGCCCGGCGTGGAAGGCGATGGCGACGGCGAGGCCGGTGAAGACGAAGGTCGTGGCGTAGAACAGCGTGAAGCCGATGGCGTAGGACGACCCGAGCGAGCCCCGGATCAGCACGCTGACCGCCTGCACCGGGTCCTCGCCGATGAAGACGACGACGAGCCCGGCCGCGAGGAAGGCGAGCGCGAGGTTGAGCGCGGGGATGAGCGCGAGGTCGGCCCAGCGGGGCAGGGCAGGGCTCACGCCGCCCGCTCCGCCGGGTCGATGCCCGCCATCAGGAGGCCAAGCTCGCGCTCGTCGGTCTCGCCGGCCGCGCGCGCGCCGGAGATGCGGCCGTCGAACATCACGACGATGCGGTCGGCGAGCGCCTGGATCTCGTCGAGCTCGACCGAGACGAGCAGGATCGCCTTGCCGCGGTCGCGCAGGGCGACGATCTCGCGGTGGATGAACTCGATCGCGCCGATGTCGACGCCGCGCGTCGGCTGGCCGACGAGCAGCACGTCGGGGTCGCGCTCGATCTCGCGGGCGAGGACGATCTTCTGCTGGTTGCCGCCGGAGAAGTTCGAGGTCGTCAGGTCGACCGACGGCGGCCGGATGTCGAATTTCTCGATCCCCGCCTGCGCGAGTTCGCGGATCGCCCGGCGGTCCATCGTCCAGGCGGGGCCGGCATAGCGCGGCTCGCCGTGGTAGCCGAGGCAGGAATTCTCCCACTCGGAGAAGGGCATCACCAGCCCGCGGCGGTGGCGGTCCTCCGGCACGTGGGCGATGCCGAGGGCGCGGCGGGCTTCGGCGTTCGCCACCGAGTCGAGCGCGAGCGCCTCGCCCCTGAAGCGCACACTGCCGCCCGAGGCGGGCCGGATGCCGGCCAGCACCTCGAGGAGCTCCGACTGGCCGTTGCCCGCGACGCCGGCGATGCCGAGGATCTCGCCGCCGCGCAGGTCGAAGGACACGCCGCGCAGCCGCTCCACCCCCTGCCAGTCGTTCACCTTGAGGTCGCGCACCTGCATCAGCACGTCCCCCGGCTTCGCCGGCCCCTTGTCGACGCGCAGGAGCACGCGGCGGCCGACCATCAGCTCGGCGAGCTCCGGCGGCGAGGTGCGGGCGGTGTCGAGCGTCGCCACCATCCGCCCGCGCCGCATCACGCTCACCCGGTCGGTGATCGCCATGATCTCGCGGAGCTTGTGGGTGATCAGGATGATCGTCTTGCCCTGGTCGCGCAGGAACCGCAGGATCCGGAACAGGTGGTCGGCCTCGGCGGGCGTCAGCACGCCGGTCGGCTCGTCGAGGATCAGGATGTCGGCGTGCCGGTAGAGCGCCTTCAGGATCTCCACCCGCTGCTGGAAGCCGACAGACAGGTCGCCCACCACCGCGTCCGCGTCGACCTGCAGCTCGTAGTCGCGCGCGAGCCGGGTCAGCTCGGCCCGCGCCTTGGCGAGCGACGGCCGCAGCAGCGCCCCGTCCTCGGCGCCGAGCACGACGTTCTCGAGCACGGTGAAATTCTCCACCAGCATGAAGTGCTGGTGGACCATGCCGATGCCGGCGCGGATCGCCGCGTCGCTGTCGGGAATCGGCGTGAGCTTGCCGCCGATCAGGATCTCGCCGGCGTCGGCCTGATAGAAGCCGTAGAGGATCGACATCAGCGTCGACTTGCCGGCGCCGTTCTCGCCGACGATGCCGTGGATCGTCCCCGGCTCGACGCGGAGGTCGATGTCCTCGTTGGCCTTGACCGGGCCGAAGCTCTTGGAGATGCCCCGAAGCTCGATCGCCGGGGCATCCGGCGCCTGTGCCGCCGACGCCATGCCCTACTGGACGGGGCAGGTGCCGTCGGTGGTGTAGTCGTGCACCTCGATCTCGCCCGCGATGATCCGGCGTTCGGCCTCCTCGACCGCCTCGCGCATCTCCGCGGTGATCAGGTCCTCGTTGTGCTCGTCGAGCGCCCAGCCGACGCCGTCCTCGGCGAGGCCGAGCACGACGACGCCGGTCGTCCACTCGCCCTCCTTGACGTCCATCATCGCGTCGTAGACCGCGACGTCGACGCGCTTGAGCATCGAGGTCAGCACGTTGCCCGGGTGCATGTAGTTCTGGTTGGAGTCGACGCCGATCCCGTAGACGTCGGCATCCGCCGCCGCCTGCAAAACGCCGACGCCGGTGCCGCCGGCCGCGTGGTAGATCACGTCCGCACCCTGGTCGATCTGCGCGCGCGCGAGCTCGCCGCCGCGCACCGGATCGTTCCACGCCGCGCCCGTCGTGCCGGTCATGTTCTGAAGCACGGTGGCGTCGGGGTTCGTCGCCATCACGCCCTGGACGTAGCCGCAGGCGAACTTGCGGATCAGCGGGATGTCCATGCCGCCGACGAAGCCGAGCGTGCCGGTCTCGGACGCCATCGCGCCGAGCACGCCGACGAGATAGGAGCCCTCGTGCTCGTTGAACACCACCGAGCGCACGTTGGGCAGGTCGACCACCATGTCGATGATGACGAAGTTGGTGTCGGGGAAGTCGGGCGCGATCTCCTCCATCGCCGAGCCGTAGGCGAAGCCGGTGACGATGACCGGGTTGTGCCCCTGCTCGGCGAAGCGGCGCAGCGCCTGCTCGCGCTGGGCGTCGGACTGGAGCTCGAAGTCGCGGTACGCGATGCCGGTCTCCTCGCGGAAGCGCTCCGCGCCGGTGTGCGAGGCCTGGTTGAACGAGCGGTCGAACTTGCCGCCGAGGTCGTAGATCACCGCCGGGTTGATCTCGTCCGCATTCGCCGCGCCGGCCGTGAGCGCCAGCCCCAGCACCGCCGCCCCAGCCCGCCGCGGGCCGTTCGCCGCCGTCCACTTCATCCCAACCTCCACCTGCTGGATCGCGCCATGGCCTGTCCGCCGCGGCCTTATCCCTTGCAGTTAAGGCGGAAGCCCCGAGACCGGTCAACGGCTAAATCCGCCGCCGTCCCCGGGTTTTGGCGCGAGCGGCTTGCGAAGCACGAGGGCGCCGACCCGGACGCTTGCCCGCGCGCTGTAATAGTCCCGCCGGAAGCCCGCCGAGACGTAGCCGGCCCCGCCGTAGAGCGCCCGCGCCACCGCGTTCGTCTCGGCGACCTCGAGGAACGCCTCCTCGGCGCCCCGCATTCGCGCCTCGGCCTCGAAGTCGGCCAGCAGGGTGCGGGCGAGGCCCTGCCGGCGCATCTCGGGCAGGACGGCGAGCGTCATGAGCTCGGTCTCCGGCCCGGCGACGCGGCCGAGCGCGAAGCCTCCGACCCGCGCCGCGAGCAGCGTCGTCTCGAGCGCGAGCAGGGCCGCGAATTCGTCGCCCGACCACGGCCGGGGCGTGTCGTCGAAGCAGCGGGCGTGGATCGCCGCGAGCGCCTCAGGCGTCATCGTCGAGCAGCCGCGGCGGCGGCTCGGCAGAGGGCGCCGCATCCGCCGCGCGCAGGTAGAACGGCACCGGCCGCGCCGCCG
>SKOX01000058.1 GCA_007119835.1 Paracoccaceae bacterium | reverse complement strand
TGCCAGGAACGGCAGGCCGGCCGAAGCCTCGCGTCCGCGCCAGGTGAGACGCACCCGGTCGATGCCGGCGGCCCCGAGGGCGAAGGCATCGAGCCCCAGGCGCTCCGCCGCCGCCAATGCCTCGGTGCTGACGAACTCGCCGCAGACCTTGGGCCGCGCCACGCGCTCGCGCTCCAGGAGCACGACCTCGCGCCCGGCTTCGGCCAGAAGCGCGGCCACCGCCGCGCCCGCCGGCCCGCCGCCGACCACCACCGTCTCGACCTCTCTCGTCATGGCCGCGTCCCGACGCCCCAGCGGAACGGCATGTGCCAGCGGAGCTCGACCCGCTCGCGCGGGATGCCCGCCGCCGCCAGCGCCGCCTCCCACTCCGCCCGCACCAGGCTGCGGTCGACCGACACCGGCCCGTCGTCCACCACGAAGCGGTGCAGCGGCACGACCCGTCCGATCCCGGTCAGGGCGGCGCGCAGAAGCGCGTGCCGCTGCAGGTCGTTGACGAACCACCCGACCCGCGCCGTTTCCTCCATCCAGCGCAGGAAGCCGACCAGCTCGGCGTCGCCCAGATGGTGCGCGAAATGCGCGCTGATGATGACGTCGGGCGCTTCGGCGTCGCCGAGCCTGAGCGCGTCGCCGGTCCGGAAGACGATCGGCAGCGCCGGATCGGTCGCCGCCCGCGCCGCCGCCGTCGCGTCCGGGTTCAGATCGACGCCGACGAGCCTGAGCCTAATCCCGCGCCGCGCGCCCCAGGCGGCGATCCGGCGCAGCATGTCGCCGCGGCCCGAACCGACGTCGAGGACCGAGAGCGTCTCGCGCCCCCGCGCGATCCGCGCGAGCCACCCCAGCGTCGGCCGGTGCGCGAGCCCCAGCGCCGTCAGCCAGTCGAGATCGGCGAGCGCGCGGGCGAGGTCGTCGGGCGCGACCCGCTCCACGTCCATCCGCTCGACGGCGCGGCTCCTGCCCGGCAGCTCCAGCCCCGGCAGCTCCACCGCCGTCACGCCGCGATCCCCTCGAAGGCCATGCTCTCCACCGACAGGCCCGGCCCGAAGCCGAAGGCGAGGCCCGGCCCCTCCCGCCGCTCGGCCAGCATCCGCTGCAGCACGAACAGGATCGTCGCCGAGGACATGTTGCCGTAGTCGCGCAGCACCGCCCGCGACGCGTCGAGCGCCGCCCGGTCAAGCTCCAGGCCCTGCTCGACGGCGTCGAGGATCGTCCGCCCGCCGGGATGCACCGCCCAGCTCGCGATCTCGTCCCTCGGCCGCTGCCCGGCGAGCTCCGCCGCGTGGTCCGGCAGCTTCCGGGCGATCGCCGCCGGCACTTCGCCCGAGAGGTGCATGTCGAAGCCCGACATGCCGATCCCCCAGGTGATCAGCTCCTGCCCGTCCCGCCACAGCGTCGAGGCGAAGCGGTCGAGCCGCAGGCCCCGCGGCTCCGCCGACACGAGCGCGGTCGCGCAGCCGTCGGCGAAGATCAGGAACGACAGGGTCTTGCCGAGATCCTGGGTGTCCTGCAGGTGCAGGGTGCAGAGCTCGAGGCTCACGACCAGCACCCGCGCCCGCGGCTCGGAGCGCACGATGTGACGCGCGAGCTTCAGGCCGTTGAAGGCGGCGTTGCAGCCCATGAAGCCGATCAGCGTGCGCTCGACGCCGCGGTCGAGGCCGACGCGGTCGATGAGCGCGCTGTCGAAGCCGGGCGCCGCGAAGCCGGTGCAGCAGGTGACGATGAGATGGCTGACGCCGGCCGCCCAGCCCGGACCCTCCGTCGCGGCGAGGTCGTCGAGCGCGCCGAGCGCGAGCGGCAGGGCATGGGCGTCGAAGAGCCGCATCCGCGCCGCGGTGTCGGGAAAGGCGCCGAGCCGGAAGACGCCGCCGGTGTCGTAGGCGTCGGCCTCGGCACAGGGCTCCAGCACCGAGTAGCGGTGCGCGATCCCCGCCCGGTCGGCCATGCGCGCGAACAGGCGCCGGTCGCGCGGGGAGGCGAGCGCGCCGCCCGCGACCGCGACGAACTTCTCGTGGACGTCGTGGGGCGGCGTCGCGGTGCCGATGGCGTTCAGCCAGGCGCCGGCGTCGCCTCGTGTCGTTGGCATGTGGATTCGATCCCCTGTGGACTGCTGGCAACGATGCCATGCCGCCGCCGGTTCCTCTTCCCCCCGAGGCGCGGCCCTTTGCCGCGTGGCCTCAACCCGAGAGAACCGCGGCGACGAAGCGCAGCGAAACGATAGCGAGAAAGACGCCGAAGGCGAGTTCGAGGGTCCTGCGCGACACGGCATGGGCGATCCGCACCCCCAACGCCGCCGTCAGCACCGTCGCCGGCGCGAAGAGCACGAGGCCGAGCAGCGACACGAACCCGATCGCGTCGGGCGGCAATCCTTCGCGCCCGAGCCCCGCCAGCGCGTAGCCGATCGCGCCGGGGATCGAGATCAGCACGCCGATGCCCGCCGAGGTCGCCACCGCCTGATGGATCGCGCGCCCGTGCAGCGTCATGATCATGGTCGCGATCGCGCCGCCGCCGATCCCCATCAGCGCCGAGACGAGGCCGATCCCGCCGCCGTAGGCGCCGAGCGCCGCCCCCTGCGGCAGGTCCGGCGCGAGATCCAGCCGCTTCGTGCCGGAGACGAGCTTCACCGCGAGGATCCCCGCCACGGTCGCGAAGACGATCTGGAAGACCTGCGGCGGCGCGTAGCGCGCGATCAGCGCGCCCATGGCGACGCCGGCGAGGATCGGCAGCGCCCAGGCGCGCATCAGCGCCTCGTCGACCGCGCCCCGCGCCCGGTGCGCCCGGAAGGAGCGCAGCGAGGTCGGAATGATGATGGCAAGCGAGGTGCCGACCGCGAGCGGCATGGCCACGTCCTCGGCCACGTCGAGCATCCGGAAGACCTCGAACAGCACCGGCACGATGATCGCACCGCCGCCCACCCCGAACAGGCCCGCAAGCACCCC
>SKOX01000321.1 GCA_007119835.1 Paracoccaceae bacterium | reverse complement strand
TCCGGGCCTCGTGCACGTCGCTGTCCCAGAGGCAGGCGGCCAGGGCCACGCGCTCGGCCACGCTCCGCTCGGCGCGCCAGGCGTCGGCGAGGGCGTAGATCTCTGGCGCCGCCACCCCAAGGTAACGCCGGGGCGCCTTGTGGTAGGCGGCCATGTCCGCCGCGCGGGCGGGGTCGCCGAGAGCCTCCAGGGCTGCGAGTGGGTCGGGCATGGGCGAGGTGGCTCCGGGCTCCGGTCCCGCCGGTGGTGGGTGCTGGGGCTCGCCCGGTCAAGGCCTCGCCGCCGCCTTACCTGCGCCTTCGCCGTAAAGGCAGCTTGTCAAGGCGCGGCCGCCCGCGCGAAGGTGGCCCGCCGCACCGGCGGGCGGGGCGGACCGGCGAGAGGAGCGGCGCGTGCGCCCGGAGTACCGGCACATCCATTTCGTCGCGAGCGCGGCTCCCGTGGCTGCGGCCGCGCGGGAGCGGCTCGCCGCCCGCTACGGGCATGTGCCGCTCGAGGTCGCGGACGTCATCGTGGCGCTCGGCGGCGACGGCCTGATGCTCGCCACGCTGCACGGCAGCCGGCAGCACGGCCTGCCGGTCTACGGCATGCATCGCGGCACGATCGGCTTTCTGATGAACGACTACGCCGAGGACGGCCTGCGCGAGCGGCTGGCCGCGGCGGAGGAGGCCGTGCTCAATCCGCTGCGGATGACGGCCACGCGGCTCAACGGCTCCATAGTGGAGGCGCTGGCGATCAACGAGGTCTCCCTGATCCGGGCCGGGCCGCAGGCGGTCAAGCTGCGCATCCTCGTCGACGGCCGCGAGCGCATGGCCGAACTCGTGGCCGACGGCGCGCTGGTGGCGACGCCGGCAGGCTCGACCGCCTACAACTACTCCGCCCATGGCCCGATCCTGCCGATCGGGGCGGCGGCGCTTGCGCTGACCCCGATGGCCGCCTTCCGCCCGCGGCGCTGGCGGGGCGCCATCCTGCCCGAGAACGCGCGCGTGATCTTCGAGGTTCTCGAGCCGGAGAAGCGTCCCGTCTCTGCCGCAGCCGACTCGACGGAGGTGCGCGGCGCCGTCCGGATTGCGATCGAGAGCGTGCCCGACATCCGCCACCGCCTGCTCTTCGATCCCGGCCACGGCCTCGAGGAGCGGCTGATCCGCGAACAGTTCATGTGAACGGGGAACGTCCCGAGGCTGAAGCAGACCTGCCGGATGCGCTACGATCCCACGACAGTCCGCCGGGCTCGCCGCACGTGACGCCGATCGAGCTGGCAAGCGCCGTGCGCGAAGTGCAGCGTGCCGGAGATCACCGTCACACGCTCGTACTCGGGGTGAACGTGCGGCAGGATCTCGTAGCCCTCGGGCAGGAGCAGCCGGAAGGTGAAGGGCTCCTCGGCGCTGAGGTTGCCCGCGATCACCGCGATCTGCGCCGGCGGCGCCATCGAGGCGATGTCGCCCCATTCGAGCTCGTCCGGCGTCAGCATGACATGCCCGTCGCCATGATAAGGCAGGTCGGCAGCGGCGGCGGCGCCTGCGATCGTAAGCGCCGCGGCAGTCAGGGCGGCGCGGCGCGGCGCGGCTGGAGCGTTTCGGTGATGGTCGCCATCGTGATCCTCATCCTTGGATGCCGGGTCGATCTTCGACGCTGGGCGCCGACCACGCTTGAAGGGGGCGAGGAGATTTCCTGGAGATCGTGCGGACAGAGCATGTCTACGGAATGCCGGCGCGGGCGAGACCGTCGAGGTAGAGCCGGGTCTGGTCCTCGCGCTTGATGTAGAAGAGGCGCTCGCGCGCGAAGGCGCGGGTGAAGCCGGGCCTGGCGCTCAGGAGCGCAGCCCGCGCCGCCTCGGCCTGATGGGTGTCTCCGATGTGCCCGAGCGCCGACACAAGATGCGCGTGCGCCCAGTAATGCGCGTTCGGCACCTGCGCCGCGCGGCCGGCCCAGTCCGCGGCCTGGGCGAAGTCGCGGCGAAAGAGGTGCGCAAGCGAGCCGTAGGAGAAGAACGCCCACCGGAACGGGTCGTGCGGGCTGAGTTCGATCGCGGTCCGGAAGTGCCCCAGCGCCTCGTCCAGCCGATCCTCGTAGGCAAGCGAGTCGCCGAGCCCGCAATGGCTGAGCGCAAGGCAGGGGTTCAGCGCCAGCGCCTGTTCCAGCGCGTCGATCGCGAGGCGGTACTCCCGCCGCGCCAGCCGCACCCGGCCGAGCGTGAAGTAGCTGTTGGCGTCCTGGTCGTCGAGCGCGACGGCCTTGAGGGCGAGCGTCAGCGCCTCGTCCATATCGCCCTGGTTCACCGCGCTCTCGAAATAGACCATGCTGAGCACGATCGCGTAGGCGAGCCGCGCGTGGGGCTCGGCGAAGTCGGGCGCCAGCCGGATCGACGCGCGCAGGTGCTCCTGACACCGGCGGTTGCTCTCCGGCGTGAACCTGTAGAACGCGGCGAGGCCGAGATGATAGAGATCCCAGGCACCGCGGCCGGCCCGCGGCCGCCGCGCCGCCTTCTTCTGCTCGACGATGCCGAGCTCGACGGCGATCCGCGAGGCGACCTTGCCGGAGATGTCCTCCTGAAGATCGAACACGCTCTCGATCTCGCGATCGAAGCGCTCGGACCAGAGCGCGTTGGCGGTGCGTGCGTCGACGATGTCGACCGTGGTGCGGACCCGGCTGCCTTCCCGCCGCACGCTCCCCGTCACCACGTAGTCGGCCCCGAGCTTCTCGCCGATCACCCCGACCGGCTCGGACGAGCCGCGGAAGGCGAAGCACGGGCTGCGCGCGATCACGCAGAGCCAGCGATGCTTCGCGAGCGCCGTGAGGACGTCCTCGGTGAGCCCGTCGGCCAGCAGATCCGCTTCCGCTCCGAGCGCCGCCAGCGGCAGCACCGCCACGACCGGCCGCCCAACCGCGCGCGGCCGTGCCGGGGCCACGGCCCTCGGCGCGGCTGCGGCTGACC
>SKOX01000086.1 GCA_007119835.1 Paracoccaceae bacterium | reverse complement strand
GGCCGCCTTCGACATCAAGACCCTGCGGGCTCCGGCCGATCACCCGGAGGTGGGTGGCGACTATTACGGCCTGCCGTGGCCCTGCTGGGGAACGCCGGAGCAGCGCCATCCCGGCACGCACATCCTCTACAACACCAACCTGCCGGTGAAGGACGGCGGCGGCGCCTTCCGTCCGCGGTTCGGCCTCGAGCGCGACGGCGAGACGCTGCTCGCCGAGGGAAGCTGGCCCGTCGGCTCCGAGATCGAGGACGGCTATCCGGAGTTCACCATGGCGGTGCTCCAGGAGCTCGGCTGGGACGAGGACCTGACCGACGCCGAGCGCGCGGTGATCGAGCGCATCGGCGGCGGCGACGAGGAGCGGATCAAGGCGGTGAGCTGGTCGACCGACCTCTCGGGCGGCATCCAGCGCGTCGCGATCGCCCACGGCTGCTGCCCGTTCGGCAACGGCAAGGCCCGGTCGATCGCCTGGAACCTGCCCGACCCGGTCCCGGTGCACCGCGAGCCGATCTACACGCCGCGCACCGATCTCGTCGCCGACTACCCGGCGCTCGAGGACGGCCGGCAGCTCAGGATGCCCAACATCGGGCGGACGATGCAGCAGGCCGCGGTCGACAACAACATCGCGCGGGACTTCCCGATCATCCTGACTTCGGGCCGGCTGGTCGAGTACGAGGGCGGCGGCGAGGAGACCCGGTCGAACAAGTGGCTGGCCGAGCTGCAGCAGGACATGTTCGTCGAGATCAACCCGGCGGATGCGGATGCGCGCGGCATCGCCGACGGCGGCTGGGTCTGGGTGACGGGGCCGGAGTACGGCTCGCGGGCGCGGGTCAAGGCGCTCGTCACCGAGCGGGTGGCGTCGGGCGTCGCCTTCATGCCCTTCCACTTCTCCGGGTGGTTCCAGGGCGAGGACCAGCGCGGCAACTATCCCGAGGGCACCGACCCGATCGTGCTCGGTGAGAGCGTCAACGTGATCACGACCTACGGCTACGATCCCGTGACCGGCATGCACGAGGGCAAGGTCACGCTCTGTCAGATCGCGGCCGCGTAAGGGGAGGAAGAGAACAATGGCACGAATGAAGTTCCTCTGCGACGCGGACCGCTGCATCGAGTGCAACGCCTGCGTCACCGCCTGCAAGAACGAGCACGAGGTCCCCTGGGGCATCAACCGCCGGCGGGTCGTCACCATCAACGACGGCCTGCCCGGCGAGCGCTCGGTCTCGATGGCCTGCATGCACTGCACCGACGCGCCCTGCGCGGCGGTCTGCCCGGTCGACTGCTTCTACACGACCGCCGACGCCGTGGTCCTGCACAACAAGGACACCTGCATCGGCTGCGGCTACTGCTTCTACGCCTGCCCGTTCGGCGCGCCGCAATATCCGCGCGTCGGCAATTTCGGCACCCGCGGCAAGATGGACAAGTGCACCTACTGCTCGGGCGGGCCGGAGGCCGACATGACCCTGGCCGAGTTCGAGAAGTACGGCACCAACCGTCTCGCCGAGGGCAAGCTGCCGCTCTGCGCCGAGATGTGCTCGACCAAGGCGCTGCTCGCCGGCGACGGCGACATCATCGCGGAGATCTACCGCGAGCGCGTGGTGACGCGCGGCTACGGCTCGGGCGCCTGGGGCTGGCGGACGGCCTATCAGGAAACCATCGCGGTCTGACGCGGGCGGAGAACACAATGACCACCATCACCCATCTCGCCAGACGCGCCGCCACCATCGCGGTGGTGGCGCTGCTCGCGGTCTTCATCGCCCTGACGGGCGCCGCGCCTGCGGACGCCCAGCAGGTCAACCCGCGGGAGCTGTCGGTCCAGGAGGAGCAGCTCATGCAGCAGCTTCAGCGCGGCGAGGCCGTCTCCGGCCGCGTCTCGATCCCGAACGAGCGCGCCGGCAACCTGATCACGCCGGCCGGCCGCGACTGGTCGAACCTGCACCGCGGCACGATGTTCACCATCACCGTGGGCGTGATCGTCGGCATGCTCGTGCTGCTCGCCGCCTTCTACCTGATCAAGGGCAAGGTCCGGATCGAGTCGGGCTGGTCCGGGCGGACCCTCCAGCGGTTCAACACGGTCGAGCGCTTCGGGCACTGGCTGACCGCGACCACCTTCATCCTGCTGGCGCTGACCGGGCTGAACCTTGTCGTCGGCCGCATGCTGATCCTGCCGCTCGTCGGCGAGGAAGCCTTCGGGACGATGACCGCCTGGGGCAAGGTCATCCACAACTACGTGGCCTGGCCCTTCATGCTCGGGCTCTTGATCATCTTCGCGCTCTGGGTCCGGGACAACATCCCCTCGAAGGTGGACGCGGAGTGGATCCGGAACTTCGGCGGCTTCTTCAAGAAGGGCGTGCACCCGCCGGCGGCGCGGTTCAACGCCGGGCAGAAGGTGATCTTCTGGTCGGTGATCATCGGCGGCGCGGCGCTCAGCGTCACCGGCATCTTCCTGATCTTCCCGGAGCTCAACGCCAGCTTCACCGGCTGGCAGTGGATGCAGACGATCCACGGCATCGGAGCGGCGATCATGATCGCGATCATCCTCGCGCACATCTACATCGGCTCGGTGGGCATGGAGGGCGCCTTCGACGCCATGGGCTCGGGCAAGGTCGATCTCAACTGGGCCCGCGAGCACCACTCGCTGTGGGTCGAGGACGAGCTTGGGCGGGGGGAGGCGAAGCCGCGTCCCGGCGGCGCCGAGCGACCGGTCGCGCCGGCGGAGTAGCGCCACCCGACCCTGCAAAAGCGGCCCGGCGCCCACCTGCGCCGGGCCTTGCCGTTTCTGGAAAGGGGAAGCGGATGACAGCCGCGATCGACGCGAACGCCGTGCGGGCGGCGCTGGCCGCGGTGCCGCTGCCGGGCGGCGAGGGCGATCTCGGGCCGTCCGGACGGCTCGCCGAGGTCGCGGTGCGGGGTGCCACCGTGACGGCCGGGATCCGCATCGAG
>SKOX01000392.1 GCA_007119835.1 Paracoccaceae bacterium | reverse complement strand
CCTCCGCCTCGGCGGCCGCGGCCTCGCGCGCGGCGAGATCCGCCTCGGCCGCCACGAGCCGCTCCTCCGTGGACGCGAGGGCGGCCTCGGCCTCCTCGAGGTCGGCGCGGACTTCCTCGCGCCGGGCCTCCGCCGCCTCAACGTCCGCGCGCAGATCCGCGAGCACCGCCTCGAGCGTGTCGATCTCCTCGGCCAGCGCGTCGCGCCAAGCCTCGTGGACACTGAGCGCAAGCGCCCGTCCCGCTGCCGCCAACGGATCCTCGTCGCCCTCGACGCCCTCCGCCAGCACCGGCGCGGCCTCGGCCTGCGCCTGCGCGGCCTCGATATCGGCGCGAAGATCCCGCAGCTGCACCTGCTTGGCCGCCACATCGTCGGCAAGTTCGTCCCGGCGGGCCGCGAGGTCGGCACGCTCCGCCTCGAGATTCGCGATCACGCTGCGGTAGGCAGCGGCTCGGTCCGTGGCATCGGCGATCTCGGCCTCGAGCGCGAGGATCGCGTCGTCGATGCCGGCACCGCCGCGCAGCGCCTCTTCCGCCTCGTCGGCGGCGACGGGCGGTGCGGACGGGAGCGCGATCGCCGCCGCGAGCACCACTGCCGCGATCGCTCGCGCCGGACGGCCTCTGCCTCGCCGGCGGAACCCGCCCGTTGCAGCCGGATGCATTGTTTGATCCTTCATGGGTTCCTCATCGAGCGTTGCGTCCTCATCCCGCGATCCAGAGGTCGATGGTGCCCCGCGGCGGCCGCGGGACGAGCGCACCGTAGTCCCGCAGCGGCGGCACCGCGCCCTCAGGATCGGCCAGAAGCGCGGCGAGCGCCTCGGCCGCCGCGCGGTCCTCGTCATGGTAAAAGCCCACGCGCGTGCGCGCGGTCCCGAAGGCAAGCGGGCTCAGCGCCACGTCAGCCACGCCCGCCTGCGCCAGCCGCGCCGCCAGGACGTCGGCGTCCACGGTTCCAAGCATGCGCAGCACGACCCGCTCGGGCAAGCCGCTCACGGCGACGGCAGGCGCCGCGCCGGGCATCGGCCCTGGCACCGTCCACGCGATCACCGCGACCCCGGCCGCCAGCAGCGCCGCGCCCAGGGCGAGCCCTGTCCGCGCCCTTCGCGCACCCGGCTTCGCCGTCGGGCCAGTTCCGGCCGCAGCGGGCTGCGCCACACCCACGATGGGAGCGGCGGCGGGCTCACCGGCGCCGGTTACGGGCGAAGAGCGCTCAGGGCTCCCGCTCCGCCACGGCCCGGTCACCATGCCCGCCCGGATCCCGTCGGACCGACTGCAGTTTCGCGCCGGTCCCCCCGGCCGTCGGCCCGCGCTCTGCCTCATCCGCTCACCCGCTCGCCGCGCCTCCCCCCGAGGTCGACCCTCCGCCATGAAGTCACGCTCCTGCGAATATTTCAAGCGCATCGCGCAACCGCACGTTGGGCCACAGGCCGACGCAACGGCGCCGGTCGCGAAGCGTCTCACGGACATGGCTTTTTCCGGACGGGATGCTAAGCAGGCCGCACCCGCGCCCCGGAGCCAGACCCGCCGCATCCATGAGTCTGATCGTCGTCCTCCTCGTCCTCGCCCTCTTCCTGACGATCATCGGCCTCATGCAGCCGCTGGCGGTGAGGCTGAAGCTGCCGTTGACGGTGATCCTCGCCATCGTCGGCATCCTGATCGGCGCCGGCGCGACCGCCGTGCTCCAGACACGGCTCACCACCGTCTTCGACGAGCTCGCGCTCTCGATCCTCTTCTTCCCGATCGGTTCGGAGGTCTTCCTCTACATCTTCCTGCCGACGCTGCTCTTCCAGACGGCGCTCACCATCGACGCGCGCCGGATGCTCGACGACTGGGTGCCGATCCTCGTCATGGCGGTGCTCGCCGTCGTCATCGCAACCTTCGTCATCGGCTTCGCGCTCGCGCCCTTCGGCGTTCAACCCCTCGTCATCTGCCTGATCGTCGCGGCGATCGTGGCGACGACCGACCCCTCCGCCGTCGTCGGGATCTTCCGCGACATCTCGGCCCCGTCCCGGCTCGGGCGGCTGATCGAGGGCGAGAGCCTGCTCAACGACGCAGCAGCGATCACCCTATTCACCGTCTTCACCACCCTCGCCATCACGCAGCAGCCGATGGCGCCCGACACGGTCTTCGCCGGCTTCATCGTGACGCTGGCGGGCGGCGGCCTCTTCGGCTACGTCGCCACCCGCATCGGCATCCTGCTGCTGGCGGCGGTGCGCGAGTACCGCATGGCGAGCATGTCGATCTCGCTCGCCATGCCCTACATCATCTACATCGGCGCCGAGCAGATCGTCGGCGTCTCCGGCGTCATCGCCGTCGTCACCGCGGGGCTCACGCTGAACCTGGTGGGGCCCGCCCGGCTGCGGCCGGAGAACTGGGACTACCTCGTCGTCACCTGGGACCAGCTCGCCTTTTGGGCCGGGACGCTGATCTTCACGCTCGCCGCGATCCTCGTCCCGCGCCTCCTGCGCGACCTCACCCTCACCGAGGTCGCACTGATCGGCGTGGTCATCGTGGCAGCCCTTCTTGCGCGGGCCATCGTCCTCTTCGGCGTCCTGCCCATCCTCGCCGCCGGCCGCCTCAGCCCCAGCGTCAGCACGCCCTACAAGCTCGTCATCATGTGGGGCGGCCTGCGCGGCTCGGTGACGCTCGCGCTGGCGCTTTCGGTGACCGAGAGCCCGCTGCTTCCCCCCGACGCGCAGCGCTTCGTCGCGGTGCTCGCCACCGGCTTCGTGCTCTTCACCCTCCTCGTGCAGGGCACGACCCTGCGGCCGGTGATCCGCGCCCTCGGGCTCGACCGGCTGAACCCGCTCGACGCGGCGCTGCGCAAGCAGGTGATCGCGGTCGCCCTCCAGAACGTGCGCGAAGAGGTGGCCGCGAGCGCTCGCAGCTACGGCTTCAGCCGGGAAGTCGTGCGCAGCGAGGCCAAGGCCTTCGGCGAGCGGCTCGATGCGGCGGTGCGCGAGGCCGAGGAACCTCAGGCGATCCAGGACCGCGACCGCATCACCCTCGGCCTCGTTTCGCTCGCGGGGCGGGAGCGCGACCTCATCATCGAGAAGTTCCGCGAGCGGCTGATCTCGCCCGCGATCATCCAGCGAATGCTCTCGGACGCGAGCCGGCTGATCGACCGCACCCGCACCGGCGGCCGCACCGAGTACAACCGCGCCACCGCCGCGGCGCTCGCCTACAGCCGCGCCTTCCGCACGGCGCAGTCGGTCCACCTGCGCACCCGCTTTGCGGCACCCCTGCAGATCCAGATCGCGGGCCGCTTCGAGCTCCTGGTCAACACCCGCATCATCCTAAACGAGCTGCACGGCTTCACCGACGCGCGCATCCTGCGCATCCACGGCCGCCGCGTCGCCGACCTCATCCACGAAATCCTGTCGCGCCGCGAAGAGCAGGTCGAGCAGGCCCTCGACGCGCTGAGGCTGCAGTATCCGGGCTATGCCGAGGAGCTCGAGCGCAGCCTGATCCGCAAAACCGCGCTCCGGCTCGAGGAACTTGAATACGAGCGCCTGTTCGCCGACCGCCTGATCGGGCCGGAGCTCCACCGCAGCCTCGGCCGCGCGCTGGCGGCGGCACGCCGGATCGAGGACACCCGCCCGCCCCTCGACCTGGCGCTGCACAACCGCGAGATCATCCGCCAGTCGCCGCTCTTCCGCGCCATGGACGACGCGGCGGTGGAGCGGCTGGCCGAGGCGCTCGTCACCGTGTTCGTCGCACCGGGCGACGTGCTGATCCGCCGCGGCGAGCCGGCGGAGAGCGTCTACTTCATCGCCTCGGGCGCGGTGGAGCTGGAGCTGCCGAACCAGACGCTCCGCCTCGGGCGCGGCGACATGTTCGGCGAGATGGGCGTGCTCGGCCGACGGCCGCGCAGCGCGCGCGTCAGGGCGATCAGCTACTCGACACTGCTCTGCCTCAACGAGGCGGACTTCCTCGCGCTGATGCGGGAGAACCCGACGCTGCGCCGGCATGTCCAGCAGACGATCGCCCGCCGCGGCACCCTGGGCCGCGCCGCCAAGCCGAAGGCCGAGCTGCCGGCCTGATCGGCGCGCTCAGGGGCAAGCCCGCCGGGACGGGGGCGTCGCCCCCGATGTCCGGCGCGCGTGACGCCGCCCGTCGGGCGTCGTCGGCCTTCAGCCCGGTAACCGCAGCGCGACGGGGCGTCGCACCATAGCCATCCATGAAACCTCGGCACGGCGTGCGCGTTTTCGGATCAGGAGCAAAGGAGCTTACCGATGCCTACCGAGATTCTGCTTGCCATCCTTGCCTTCGGCACGATGGGCGCAGTGCTGGTTTTCGCGTGGCGCAGCAACGTCGCCACCGAGCAGCGCCGGCAGACGGCGACCCGTAAGTCGACGCTTGCCGCCGACGCGCCGAACGAAACCGGCAAGAACGAGCGCCCACCGGACACTTGACCGCATAAGGCGCCGAGGCACGGCGCCTGTATTCACGCCGGCCGCCCAGGCCGGATCCTGCGTTCCCTCCCCTGCCCCGGCACCCGGCGCCGGGGCCTTTTCGTGTCCGTGACCGCCTCAGGGCTCCTCCAGGTCGCGATAGGCCCCCGGCTGGAACCTGGGCACGCAGAGGCAGTAGAAGCCCAGGTCCTCCGGCCCCAGCGCCTCGATCCGCTGCGGCGTGCCCGGCGGGATCACCGCCACGTCGCCCGGCCCGACCTCGGCCGCGACCCCGGCGATCTCCGCGCGTCCCCGGCCGCGGCGCACGACGTAGCGCTCCTCGATGCCTTCGAGCCGGTGCAGCCGCGTCCGGGTGCCGGCCGGCACCCGCGCGAGCGCGAGCGACGCGCCGGGGCAGTCCTCCGCATTGACCAGTTCGGTGATCAGGCAGCCCTCCTCGATCGCCGTCTCCGGCCCGACCGAGCCCCGCCTCAACCAGTCCGGGTCCATCCGGCCACCTCCTTCGGCTTCACGTTGACACCCGGCCGCCGTGCATGCAACGCCTGAGGCCCGGAGCCGCGGGAGAGCTTCACGCCATGCACGATCTCGTCATCCGCAACGCCACCGTCGTGACCGGCGACGCCGCGGGCACCGTCGTTGCCGACGCGGGCGTCGCCGTCGATGCCGGACGCCTCTCCCATGTCGGCCGCGTCGACGACCGCAATGGCCGCGAGGAGCACGATGCCGGCGGCGGCATCCTGATCCCGGGCCTCGTCAACGCCCATTGCCACGCCGCTGATTCGCTGTTCCGTGGCCTCGTCGAGGACCTCCCGCTCGAGCCGTGGCTCCAGACCGTCTGGAAGGCCGAGGCCGCGATCCTCACGCCCGAGACCTGCCGCCTTGGCGCCACGCTCGGCCTCGCCGAACTCGCGCTCGGCGGCGTCACGACCACCCTCGACATGTTCTGGCACCCCGCCTCGACGGTGGAGGCCGCGCGCGCCCTCGGCGTGCGGATCGCCACCGGCGGCATCTTCTTCGACGGCCCCGGCACCGACGGCGGCGACCCGGCGGCGCGGCCCGAGGCGGCGGAGGCGTTCTTCGCCGAGCACGCCGACGAGGCCGACGTCATCCCTGGCACCTTCCCGCACGCCGCCTATACCGTCGGCCCGGATGCGCTGCGGACCGCCAAGGCCATCGCCGGCCGCCACAAGGCCATCTTCCACACCCATGCCGCCGAGACCGAGTTCGAACAGGCCGCCATCCGGTCCCGCTACGGCCGGTCGGTGATCCGCCACCTCGACCATCTCGGCCTGCTCGATGAACGCACCGTGCTCGCGCACTGCGTCTGGCTCGACGACGAGGAGATCGCCATCCTCGCCCGGTCGGGCGCCTCGGTGGTCCACAACCCGGTCTCCAACCTCAAGCTCGCCTCGGGCATCGCCCGCATCCCCGACCTGCTCAAGGCGGGTGTTCCCGTCGCCCTCGGCACCGACGGGGCGATCTCGGGCAACGACCTCGACATGTGGATGGCCATCCGGCTCGCCGCGACGCTGCACAAGGGCGCCACCCGCCGCGCCGACGCGGTGACCACCCGCGAGGCATTCGCCATGGCGACGATCGCGGGCGCCCGGGCGCTGGGCCAGTCGCACCGAATCGGCTCGCTCGAGGCCGGCAAGGCCGCCGACATGGTGCTGATCGCCACCGACCGGCCGCACGCCCGGCCGCTTTTCGACCCGCTCACCCACCTCGTCTTCTCCACGGCCAAGTCCGACGTGACGCACGTCTGGGTCGGCGGCGAGGCCGTGGTGCACGATGGCCGCCTCGTCCATCACGATCTCGGCGCGACCCTCGCCGCGGTCCGCGACCTCGAGCCCGCCATCGCCGCGAGCGTCGCATGAGCGCCTCCCAGACCGAGCGCGTCGCGGCGGCGCTCGCGTCGGTGCGCGAACGCGCCGGACCACCCGCGCCCACCGCGCTGGTGCTCGGCTCGGGCCTCGGCCAGATCGCCGACGCCGTCGAGGACGCGACGATCATCCCCTACACGGAGATCGAGGGGTTCCCCCGCGCAACCGCGCCGTCGCATGCCGGCCGCCTCGTCATCGGCCGCCTGCACGGCGCCCGCGTCGCCATCGTCCAGGGCCGCTTCCATCTCTACGAGGGACACCCGGCGCGCGACGTCGCGCTGCCGGTCTACCTGCTGCGCGCGCTCGGCGCCGAGCGGCTGATCGTGACCAATGCCGCGGGCGCGCTCAACGCGAGCTTCGAGCCCGGCCAGGTCATGCTGATCGACGACCACATCAACCTCACCGGCGCCAACCCGCTGATCGGGCCGGAGGAGCCGGCGCTCGGCCTCCGCTTTCCCGACATGAGCCGCGCCTACGATCCGCTGCTGCGCTTCGCCGCCCTCGAGGCCGCGGAGGCCGAAGGCATCACCCTGCGCCGCGGCATCTACGTCGGCATCGCCGGTCCGTCGCTCGAGACCTCGGCCGAGCGCCGCTACTTCGCGAGTGCCGGAGGCGACGCCATCGGCATGTCGACCGTCATCGAGGTGATCGCGGCAGCCCATGCCGGGCTCGCGGTTCTAGGCCTCTCGGCGATCACCAACGAGGCGACCGGCGGCCCCGACCAGGAGCCCGACACCATCGAGGACGTCCTTGCCAACGCCGCCCGCGCGGGCGAGAAGATCGCCCGCCTGCTTGGCCGGCTGCTCGCCGAGGGCGTGCGCTGAACGCAGCGCGCCGGCCGCTTCGCAAACCGGATCGAGGACGTGACGGTGCATCCCCGAATGAAACGCGCTCGCGCCACGCGCCGCCGTCCATGACCACGCCTTTGGCGGCGCCGGCCCGTTCCAAGGCGGCGAGCATCGGGCTGCTCGCGCTCGCCCAGGTCCTCGCCATGAGCCTGTGGTTCGTCTCCGCCGCGATCCTGCCGGAGCTGACCGCCGAGGCGGGCCTGAGCCCCGCCCGCGCCGCCGCGCTCTCCTCCGCGGTCCAGATCGGCTTCGTCCTCGGCGCCCTCGCCCTCGCAGTCCACGGCACGGCCGACCGCCACGACCCGCGCCGGGTCCTCGCCCTCTCAGCGCTGGTCGCGGCCGCGGCCAACCTCGCGCTTCTCGTCACGCCGCCGGGCGGCGCGGCCCAGGTCGCACTCCGCCTGCTGACCGGCGCGGCACTCGCCGGCGTCTATCCCGTGGGCATGAAGATCGCGGTCGGCTGGGGGACCCGCGACCGCGGCCTCCTCGTCGGGCTGCTCGTCGGGGCTCTGACCGTCGGCTCGGCCATGCCGCACCTGCTGGCCTTCACCGGCGGCCCGGACTGGCGGGCCACCGTCGCGCTCGCCTCGGTCCTCGCCGCCGCGGGCGGGCTCCTCGTGCTCGCGATCGGCCTCGGGCCCCACCACGCCCGCGCCGCCGCCTTCGACCCGGGCGCACTCACGCTCGCCTGGACCGACCGGCGCATCCGCCTCGCCTTCGCGGGCTATCTCGGCCACATGTGGGAGCTCTACGCCTTCTGGGCCTGGATCGCCGCGGCCGCTACCGCCGCCTTCGCGCTGCCGCTTGGGCCGGCCGCGCCCGACGCCGCCCGGATGCTCGCCTTTTCCGCCATCGCCCTCGGCGGCCTCTTCTGCCTGCCGGCCGGCGCCATAGCCGACCGCATCGGCAAGGCGCGCGTCGCGCAGGCCGCCCTGCTGGTCAGCGGCAGCGCCGCGGTGCTCACCGCCGTCACCCTCGGCGGGCCGCTCTGGCTCACAGTCGCCCTCATCCTCGTCTGGGGCGCGGCCGTCATCCCCGACTCCGCCCAGTTCTCCGCCCTCGTCGCCGACGCGGCCCCGCCCGACCGGGCAGGTTCGCTGATGACCTTCCAGACGGCGCTCGGCTTCACCCTGACCTTCTTCACGGTGCAGGCGACACCTGCGGTGGCGGCGCTGATCGGCTGGTCTGCGACCCTCGGCCTGATGGCGCTCGGGCCCGCGCTCGGCGTCGTCGCGATGCAGCGGCTGATCCGACTCCATCGCCCGACCTGATCGGAGTACGCTCGCCTGCGGCATCCACACCGACAGGGAGAGAACAGCCATGTGCACCGCCCATATCATGAACAGCGTGAAGAACCGCATGCTGAGCCGCCGCGACCTCTTCCGCGGCTCGGCCGCCGCCGCCGCGGCCACCGCCGCCGGCGGCCTGATCGCACCCAGCGCCGCCCTCGCCCAGGGGCACGAGCGGGTCGAGGACCTCACCCACCTGCTGCACGAGGGCTTTCCCACCTTCTCGGGTGAGCAGGAGTTCTTCATGGACGAGGTCCGCTCCTTCGCCGAGCACGGCTACCACTCCTTCGACCTGCGCATGCACGAGCACATGGGCACCCACATGGACGCGCCCCTGCACTTCGCCGAGGACACCAACTCGGTGGCCGAGATCCCCGTCCCCGACCTGGTCGTGCCGCTCGCCGTCATCGACATCCGCGCGAAGGCCGACGAAGACCCCGACGCCCAGGTGACGCCCGACGACATCCGCGCCTGGACCGCTGTGCACGGTCCGATCCCGCCGCGCGCCTGTGTCGCGATGCTTTCGGGCTGGGGCGCCCACGCCACCTCCGAGCGTTTCCGCAACGCCGACGACAGCGGCGTGATGCACTTTCCCGGCTTCCACATCGAGGCCGCCGAGTTGCTGCTCGAGGAGAGCGACGCGGTCGGCATCGCCGTCGACACCCTGTCGATCGACCACGGCCCCAGCGAGGACTTCGCCGTGCACTTCGCCTGGCTCGGCGCCAACCGCTACGGGATCGAGTGCGTGGCCAACCTCGACCGCCTGCCGCCGGCCGGCGCCACCCTGATCGTCGGCGCCCCGCGCTTTGCCCGCGCGACCGGCGGACAGGCGCGGATCCTCGCCCTCGTCTGACCGCGGACTTTGACGTCTCCGTCCGCGCCGGCTAAGGCGCGGACCTCAAGACCGGCCCGGCGGCCGCGGCCTCTGCCGCGGCGACCCGCCCCAACCGGCCGAACGGGAGGAACCAGCGATGAGTACCGACGCCACGACCGACTACGCCATGACCCTGCCCGCCCCCGCCGGCGCCGACGCCTTCCAGCGGAGCCCGCTTCGCCCGGCCGAACCCGGGCCCGGCGAGGCCCTCGTCCGCCAGACCGCCGTCGGCCTCAACTTCCTCGACGTCTACCATCGCACCGGCCAGTATCCCTGGCCGTCCGAGCGCGACCAGATCATCGGCTCGGAGGCCGCCGGCGTCGTCGAGGCGGTCGGCCAGGGCGCCTCGGGCATCGCACCCGGCGACAGGGTCGCCTACACGATCCCCTTCGGCGCCTACTGCACGCGCCGCGTCGTGCCCGCCGACCGTCTGGTCAGGCTGCCCGACGGCGTCGCGGACGAAGTGGCCGCCACCGTCATGCTCAAGGGCATGACCGCCCACTACCTCATCCACTCCACCTTCCGCGTCGAGCCCGGCATGACCGTGCTCGTCCATGCCGCGTCGGGCGGCGTCGGCCTCCTCCTCGGCCAGTGGCTCGCCGCGATCGGCGCGACCGCCATCGGCACCGCCGGCGGCCCGGAGAAGGTGACGCTCGCCCGCGAGCACGGCTACGCCCACGTCATCGACTACCGGGCCCACGATTTCGCCGAGGAGGTCCGCGCGATCACCGAAGGCGCAGGCCTGCACGTCCTCTACGACAGCGTCGGGCGGGACACCTGGGAAGGCTCCCTGAAATGCCTCCGGCCGCGGGGCATGTATGTCTGCTTCGGCCAGGCCTCGGGCCCGGTCGAGGGTCTCGGCATCAAGCAGCTCGCCGCCGGCGGCTCGCTCTACGCCACCCGTCCCAGCCTCTTCCACTACATCGCCACCCGCGAGGAACTCGAGGAGCGGGCGGCCAGCCTCTTCGCCCGGATCGCCGACGGCACGCTGCGATCCGAAGTGCGGCAGCGATTCGCGCTGTCCGATGTCGGACAGGCGCACGCAGCCCTCGAAGGACGCCAGACCGTCGGCGCCAGCGTGCTCATTCCCTGAGCGCAGCCCGGGAAGCTGCCCGGCAGCCGTGCAGGCTCCGGACACGCGCGGCGCGCACCCGCTTAAACGCACGCCAGGCGTGCTTGGAATTGCGGGAATCAACTTAGGGGAGAATTCACCTTGTAAAATTGTCGCGTTTACCCTTTATTAAAGGGCGTGACGCGAAGTTGGGAACGCAAACCCAGTTCGGGAGCGACGCGATGGGTTCCAGAATAGCCGTATGCCTGCTGCTCGCCATCGCCTTCGGCATCGCCGGCGCGATCTGGACCTTCATGGCTGGCTGGGGCTTCCTGGCCGCCTTCGCCGCCTACTCCTTCTTCGGATCGCTCGGGCTGGTCCTCACGTCCCTCGCAGCCGCGCTGATTGCGGAGCGCAAGCCCCGGCCGGCGGAAACCCGGACGGGCGGCTCACTGCAACCGGCTACAGCACATAGCGGCTGATGTCGGCGGAGCGGGCAAGCTCGCCCAGGTGCGCCTCGACGAAAGCCGCGTCGACCAGCACCGCCTCGCCGCCGCGGTCGGGCGCGGTGAAGCTCAGTTCCTCGAACACCCGCTCCATCACCGTGTAGAGCCGGCGGGCGCCGATGTTCTCCACGGCGCGGTTCACTTCGGCCGCGATCCGGGCGAGCGCCGCGATCCCGTCCTCGGTGAACTCGACCGT